>NZ_CAJWCF010000012.1 GCF_913020055.1 uncultured Paraglaciecola sp.
ATGATGTGCATTATATTGATAGATTTATTCAAGAAGAGTGGATAGGCAAACGTATACAAAGTCCATATGTTGTAAACATAATCACTCAAAATAGAAACCGCAGTAGCCTGTATTATTTGATGGAGTATGTGCCAGGAATTTCGCTAGATAAATGGATGCAGCAATATCCTCTGCCTACGCCCAAACAAGCGATAGGCATTGTAAAAAAAATAGCGCTAGCCCTAAAAGCTTTTCACGTTACTGAAACAATTCATCAAGACCTAAAACCAGCCAACATTATTATTGACGACCAAATGCAAATTAAGGTCATTGATTTTGGTTCGGTATTTGTAGCCGGCATTGCAGAAATATTTATTCCTCTGGAACATGAGGGGGCACTAGGTACCGCCAGCTATTCAGATCCTCATTATTTACAAGGTAATAATACCGGTGTGCAAGGTGATATTTATGCCCTTGCGACTATCACCTATGAATTATTTACTGGGCATTTACCTTATACCGACAAAATAGAGCAATGTGTGCATACACACGATTTCGACAAATTACGCTATGTATCGAGTAGTGAGCACAATCCACTGATCCCCTTGTGGTTTGACCGGGCCCTTGAAAAAGCCGTGAGTCTAGATTTATCAGTGCGTTATTACCGACTACAAGACTTTGTTGATGACATAAGTCAGCCGAATCCGATTTTTTTGCAAGATGATCCAAAAGTATCCAACAGTCGTGGCTTGGTATTCTGGCAATTAATGTCTGGTTTTTGGATTTTAATGCTGGTGATAGTCGTTTTGCTTTTTTCCGCTTCATAAAGTTGGGAAATTGACATGGCGAAGCATTATACAAAGAAATGGATGATGATTAGATTACCATTTTGATCCTACAAACTATGTAACCAGCACATGTTATCAAACCTGCTAAAGCCTAATCGCCACTGACGATTAGGCTGTATACCATCAAAAAATAGCCTTTGGGATTGTGCTAGGCCCCTGATTTCACCAGCTTAGCTGGCGGATAACTCTATTGGGTTTTCTTGCCTATCAAATACCACATAACGATTGATATTGTTGCCGCTGGTAATGTCGGTGGTCATGGTGTCTAAGAACGGTTCGGCGTGTTCGCTGGAAGGTGCGGTATTGTGATCACCACTTAGGCTGGCAATAAATACAAAATTCCACTCTTTGTTAATACTATCAGCCTCATTGACTAAGGTTGTAAAGTCAGTTAATTCTGAGGGTAATTTGTCTACTACCATTGTAGGGGTGATCGTACCCTTTTTGTCGTCGCGTTTTTTGCTTTTGTTAGACTCTTCAGTAGCCGCAAATAAAAACAGCAAACGTTGTGGCGCAGTTTGTTCATTGGCCATCTCTAACAAATCACTAAACATTGAAATCATAGTCTTTACCTATTTCGCTTAATTTCTATATATCTATTCTATGATATTGACGAGTGTGGGAGATAAGTTAAAGGGAGTAAAAGCCTACTCCTTAAGTGGTAGGCTTTTGTTGGTTTTTGCGAACTTTAGAAATTATGCGCGCTTTCTATGGTAGTGGCGCACCTCGTGTTCATCTCTTCTGCCCTTACTGAACGACGACACACGTTTTAGATAACCAATCACTCTGGTGCCATAATCGATATCATTTGAGCCGCAAGATGAGCAGGTTTGTAGAGTGCGTTTGTCTATGTGCTGACAGTCGTTGCAGATAGTGATTTTGACGTTAATACAAAAGTAATTACAGCCATTTTGTGCTGCAATATTTAATAATTTATAGGCATTTTTAGGGCTCAGTGTTTCATCAAGATTGAGGTGCAACGCCGAGCCACCGTCTAAATATTGGGTCATTTGTTTTCCGTGTAACATAAATTTATCTAGATGATTAATCTCCTTATCTTCAACCAAGTAAAAATATGAGTTGTAACACTCTCGGTTAACCATATAACCATCCTGTTTGTCCCATCTGGCATTTTTAACCCCTAGATTCTCAGCCGGCACAAATTCAGTGTTAAACATATATCCGTACTTTTTCGCAGCGAGGCGATTGGCCTGATAGATGATTTTCAGATTCTTATCTACAAAATCCTGATAACCCTGGTTGTTGCCCACCGTAAGCCCTTTAAATTCTGCTGCCTCAGCTAAGCCGTTAATACCAATCGTTAGAAACTGTTTGTTCAGGCTAATAAAGCCAGCATCGTAAACGGGTAAAGCACCAACAGCCACGTAGTCATCCATTAAACCGCGGTACGCCACCTGATACTTTTGTACTTTCTCTATCTCTGTTTTTAGATCGCGGCCATCTTGGATTAGGCGATTCATGTTAAGCGTGATCACGTTTATAGAACCCGTTGCGACCCCACCGGCACCTAAACTATAGGAGAAGCTGTTGTCGGTAATTTCGCTACGTAAGCGACAACAGGAAGCTAAGGAATCAGGACTATCAGATTGATAGACAAAAAACGAACTACCTTGGCTAATCGATTCGGCACAAAACTGCGCAAAGTTTTCATCTTTCACTCGACCATACTGCGTCAGCATTGCGGCGGTCACTACAGGAAAGGTCAGAACAGCTTTGCTTCGTTCCTGATTAAACCAGTTCAGAAAAAAACGCTGCAGAGCTTCGATACTTGGCCAAGAGGGTGCTGTCATGTCGGGAAATACAAATTCTTCAAAAATAGAAGCAAAGTAATATTGATCGTAAACAGAGATATTCCAAAAAACGCTTTGATAACCTCTAGCTGCGGCTGGTTGATTTAGCGCATATACCACATGCTGTAGGTGATTCTCGATTTGTTTACTATGGGTAGATAGGTAATCGTCGCCATAGTCTTTTCTGGCAAAATAATCGAAGTAAGTCAAAAACTCCACAGTAGCAATTGCCCCAGCAAACTGGGCGCTTATGGCAAATATTAAATTGACGAAACTGCCACAAAAAGACTCTAGATGCTGTGGTGCCTTAGATTCTCCGCCTAGTTTAGTTAAACCATCCAATAAAAAGGGATACATGGTAATGGAGGTACAGTAAGGCTTTAGACTCGTCTCATCATGTACATAAATTTCATGTTGATGAACTTGCCTTTGATACTCCTTTGCAAGATCTTCATCGAATAGTTCAGCAATTTTATTGGCTACTTGAGCACGGTTAATCTGAATAAAATAATCTTTCATCAGTTCAGCTTCCAAGGTGGCCACATTTTTGTGAGTCACATTTGCATTGGCATCTAATTTTGCTCCGTCTGCGGCATTTCCTGCCTGTAAATACTGTTCGATAAATGTCAGTTTTTCTTGTAAATGTTCGGCATTAAGCTGCAACATGAGTGTGGTCCTTTTTAAATCGATAGTTAAGTAAATTGCCTGTTGATAGTTCTAAAAAGCGTTGATTGGTGGTTGTACTTTCCAAGCCTCCTAGTGCTTTGCGCCAAGGGCCTGTCTTTAGGTAGTTAAGGTGCTGATAAATATGCCTAGGAACATAATCTAGTCCGGTATAAAGACAGGTTTTTAGTCCCATTTTTTTGGAGATAAGTAATTTTTCTATCAGTGCTTTTTGCTGCCATTCGCCACCAAAAAATAGTACGCAACTGATCATTTTTTTGTAGCGGTTTAGATAGTCCATATATAAATTGTTTGATAAAAAGATGCCTTTATTTTGATCCCAAGTGTCAGTGCTATGGCAGCCCTGGCATTTGAGTGGGCATCCGGTAATAGTGAAGGCCAAGCTAATTTCATCAGGTATTTCTTGAAAGAGCACCTGAGGAGGAAAACTGTTAAACGGTAAATAGTTCATTAAATACGCCGAAAGCACTATATGTTGTGTTTGGCATATACTCCGAATGCAGCATGTAGTGTCATTGATCTAGATCAATAAAAGTTCTTCTGGCAAATTTTTGCTGTAGGTAGAGGTACTGACTGTTGTAGGTATGCAGGGCTACAGGAACAATGGAAGAATACCAATGCGAATTAATCTGTATTTAGTGTTCAAGTCATTGTTAGGTTGGCTTTAACATGTGGGTAGGGGTTTAGAAGGTAACGAGTTGATGATAAGTGATTCAAAATTCACCGAAGTGAAATGTTCACTTCGGTGAAACTTGGTAGATTTTGTGGTTACATAAATGGCCTGATATTTTTCGATTTAATTATCGATATCTTCTTGGGTTATTTCGTCAAGGCTTAAGCTAAAACTAGGCACATAGGCTTTAATAAAATAATCGACTTCCTTTGAATGGTAATCTTTGAGCATTTTGTCTAAACGTTTTTTGGCGAGTTCAAATTCTTTGTTTCCGGCAGACAATTCTTCTAGCGTTTTAAGGTAGGCGCAAATGACATCGGCGGCTTTGACGATAAACGCAATGTCTTCATTGTGATGGTGGTGATCTATGAGCTGAGCATAGTCTTCTTTGAATTCATTGGGCGCCATGTTAATCAGTTTTTGTTCTGCTAGCTTTTCAATTTTTTTATATTCGTCTCGTATAATGGGGTTTGAATATTTTACCGGTGTGGGTAAATCCCCAGTGATGACTTCGGATACGTCATGAAACATAGCAATAGTGGCGACTTGATTAGGGTCTAAATCGCCTTCAAAATATTTATTACGGATAAGCGCCAAGGCATGTGCCACCATAGCCACTTGTAAGCTATGTTCTTGCACATTTTCTGTTCTTACGTTGCGCATGAGTGGCCATCTATTAATCAGTTTCATGCGTGATAAATGGGCAAAAAAGTGACTTTGATTGGGGGATATATTGTTCATTTATCTAACTTACCTGCCTATAACTTTTAAAGAAGTTTGCTATACCTTCAAGTGCTGGTTTTAACATATCAACATGGGGAAGAAAAACGAGTCTAAAGTAACAACCTTCTTTAAGGTTAAACGCAGAGCCGTGCACTAATAATATTTTTTCTGTACGTAGTAAATCAAAGATCATTTGTTCATCGTTGCTGATATTGAATTTTTTAGCATCTACTTTAACAAAACAATACATGGCTCCTTTGGGCATTACACATTCAAGGCCTTCTACTGCATTTAACATCTCAAAGGCCATATCTCTTTGGATTTTCAGCCGGCCATCATCACCAATAAGTTCGTTAATGCTTTGATATCCACCTAAGGCCGTTTGTATGGCGTGTTGACTTGGCACATTGGCGCACATACGCATGGATGACAGAATGTTTAAGCCTTCTATATAGCTTTGAGCGATTAATTTATTGCCGCTCACCACTAGCCAACCAGCTCGAAAACCCGCAATGCGATAATTTTTTGACAAGCCGCCCATTGTGATACAAAAAATATCTGTGGCCATTGAGGCAATACAGGTGTGTTTTGCGTCGTCATATAATATTTTATCGTAGATTTCGTCGCTTATAACAACCAAGGAAAACTCACGTGCTAAATCAATCACTTGTTGCAATAGTTCTGAGCTATACACCGCACCTGTAGGATTATTAGGGTTTATTAAGACTATTGCTTTGGTCTTATCTGTGATTTTACTACGAATGTCTTGAATATCTGGCTGCCATTCATTGGTTTCGTCACAGCGATAATGCACAGGCACACCAGATGCGAGACTCACTGCTGCTGTCCAAAGAGGGTAATCAGGGGCTGGGATCAATACTTCATCATCATTATTAACCAGTCCTTGCATGGCCATCACTATTAGTTCACTGACTCCATTTCCAATAAACACGTCTTCTACTTTGACGTTTTTGAGGTTCATCTGTTGATAGTATTGCATGACCGCTACTCGGGCAGAATAAATACCATTTGAGTCTGAATAACCTTGAGACTTAGGTAAATTATGGATCACATCTTTTAATATGTCGTCGGGGGCTTCAAAACCAAAAGGGGCAGGGTTGCCTATATTTAGTTTAAGAATTCGATGCCCTTCATCTTCCATTTTTTTGGCTTCGGTCAGAATGGGTCCACGTATTTCGTAACAGACGTTTTCTAATTTGTTCGACTTATAAATTTGTTTCATTAAATCTGAATATTCTCCTAAACGGGGCGACAGATTAAACCAACAAGGGTAAGACTGTTAAGTATTAAATTAACTAAGCAATATAAAAACCTAAAATTGGCTATCAGGTAAAACATGTTTTCACATCCCATTACATTCCAAATTTGATTTTCGGTCTGATTTCAACTTAGCTAGAGATCTGTCTGTAATTTAGGGAAATCATATGCCTGCTCCGTTTTTGTGGCTTGGTGCTGGAGCCATCGCTATGTTGGCTAGTGTTAAATATTCGAATGATAAAGAGTTAGAAAAATCTGTTGGTCATTTGCCAGGGCATTCAGATGTTAAGGTTAAACCTGTTAACGGCGGCATAGTGACCTGCGGTATTTATGGGTTTTTCGAACACACAGGTATATGGGTAGATGGGAATATATTGGAACTTAAAGGCAATGGCCTAATTAGAGGTATCTCTCCAAACCGATTTTTACAAGAGCGTAGTGGTGAAAATATTTATATTGCTTGTGATGAATCAAATCAGCCTTTAATACAACTTGATACAGCTGATAGAGCGGTATCTCAACTTTTTAGTTATTCGGAATACGACGTTATTAAAAATAATTGCCACAAGTTCGTATGGCAATGTATATCAGGCGAAGACTTTACACTGACTCGGTTTTCCGAGTTAAACCAAAAGATAGCACAACACTTTACGACCACTGTTAATTGGCACCCAATCGATTATTGATCCTAAATCCACATAATCTCATAGAAATTAAAACATCTGTTGATCTAGGTATTTACACTTAAGTTATTCTATAACTTAAGTGTAATGTACTTTTTTTATTGTTTGGGTAAACTGATATTGTTGCTTATACAAACAATCCTTTCTTTCGATTTTTTTTGGAGTAAAGCCATGTCTCAACATTTTAAAGAAACTCCTCATAATGCTATTGTTGATAGTGAAATCGCCCGCGTTATTCCCTGCAAGCAACTATCAATGAGCGATCCGTTTAAGTGGTTGGTGCTTGGTTTAAAAGATGCGAGTAGGGCACCGGTATTAACGCTTTTCTTTGGTTTGATATTTACTGCTATACCCTGGTTTATTACGTACTTAGTGCAATTAACAGGCTGGCATTTGGTGATCATGCCTGCCATCGTTTGTTTTATGTTGATTGGTCCATTTTTGGCGGCAGGCATGTACGACGTAAGTTGGGAGCTTGAAAAAAATCACAAACCATCTTTATGGCATAGCGTTAAAGCTATAAAGCGAAATGCGGTTAATGAATGGGGACTAGGAATACTACTCATGGTATTAATGATTTTTTGGTTACGAGTCGCCTCTATGGTTCATGCTTTGTATCCACCTTACTTGGATGAAAACTTTGAAAACCTTTTCCCCTTTCTAGCAGTTGGTACTGTTGTAGGAGCTGGTTTTACAATGTTAGTTTTTTTCATCAGTGCTTTTACGCAGCCAATTTTAATGGAACGTAAAGTAGACTTAGCCACTGCGTTGTTAACCAATATGAACGCAGTGTGGGCTAACAAAGGACCTATGATGTTGTGGGCTTTTATCATTTTGCTAGCTGTATTAATTGGTTTTGCTACTTGGTTTGTAGGTTTCGTTTTCTTTATGCCACTGATTGGATACGCTACTTGGCATGGCTACATAGATACCATTGAAACCAAAAGAGAACGTCAATTCGAATAGTTTACCCATTATTTAAGTTTCACAAAAAAAGCCACATGATGTAAACATCATGTGGCTTTTCAATTTAATGCGAGTTATCGAGGTGGTTTAGAACCTGAATTTTGTTCTGCTATCTTCTCTGCCCAAAAACCTTTGACTGAAAAGCCTGATTTTTTAGCTTTCTTTTTAGCTGGTGCTTTTTTCGCTGCCGCAGGCTTTTTCTCTGCTACAGATTTTTTCTCAGCTGCAGGTTTTTCAACCTCTGCTTTCTTAGGTTTTGCTGCTGCTTTGGTTTTCTTAGCAGGGCTTGAAGAACCTAGTTCAGCGGTCATTGCTTCTAAATCTGCTAAACGCATATTTTTTCCACCGTCAACACTGTACCAGCCACCTTTGGCTTCGATTGCCGGAGCTTTACCATTAGCTGCAGTGTAAGCTTCGGTAAAAGCCGCTATTACTTGCTCTTTATCCAATTTACTCATAATCAGGTCTTTGCCTTTAATATGTTTATTTTCAGAATATGGGCGCGTTTTATACCTTTTTTTAATTATAATGTCTAATTTTGCAAAGTTAGTTCTATGTTTTTAATGACTAAGTTCTGCACTAGTGTTGTTGAGGAATATTAATGTCAGTATCAAATACCCAATTATTACAGTTACTTAACTCAATATTATTGCCCGAGAAGGTAAACGATTATTGTCCAAATGGTTTGCAGGTAGAGGGCAAAAAAGAGGTAACTAAAATAGTCACAGGCGTGACTGCGTCTCAAGCTCTAATTGATCATGCTGTTTCGATTAATGCCGATGCAATTTTGGTGCACCATGGATACTTTTGGAAAGGAGAGTCGCCATGTATAACCGGTATGAAAAAGAAACGAATACAAGAACTATTGAAGCATGACATTAATCTTTACGCCTACCATTTGCCATTGGATATTCATCCAACACTGGGCAATAACGCTCAACTGGCTAAATTATTGGGTATTGTTAACGTTTCACCATTAGAAGAAAATAATCCTCAATCAGTAGTGATGCAAGGTAGATTTGACGGAGGTATTAGTCCCATAGAGTTAAGTGAATTGTTAAGTACTGTACTTAATAGAACGTCACTTTTGGAGCCAGCAAATAAAACCAAAATTGAAACGGTAGCTTGGTGTACTGGTGGTGGGCAAGGGTACATTGAATTGGCCGCTGAGAAAGGAATTGATGCTTACATTACTGGTGAGGTCTCAGAACAAACCATTCATGTTGCACGGGAAATGAATATCCATTTTTATGCTGCTGGGCATCACGCAACTGAGCGTTATGGGGTAAAAGCCTTAGGTGACTATGTTCAGCAAGAATTAGCGATTGAAGTTGTGTTTGTTGATATCGATAACCCTGCTTAAGGCAAATGAAAGAAATGACTATTAATAAGCAAGATCAAAGTTTTGATAAGTTCGCAGATAAGTTTGAAAAAAATATTTATGGTTCCACTAAAGGACGCTTACGGCATGAATTATTAGTCCATCACTTGCGCGATTATACCTCAGCAGACGTTATGCCATTGAACGTTTTGGATGCAGGTGGTGGTACTGGGGTAATGACTGAGTTACTTCTCAATTTAGGCCATAGGGTGACGTTATCTGACATTTCTAATGAAGCATTAGCGTTAGCAAAACAGAAGTTAGGTAATAATTCTAATCTAGATATTCAACATATTGATATTTTGTCGCTAAACTCGGAGAAAAAGTATGACTTGGTCGTTTGTCATGCCGTTCTAGAGTGGTTACAAGATCCGTTTAAAGTCATAACTAAATTAGTGAGTTTGGTTAAACCCGGTGGACATCTTTCACTCAGTTTTTTCAATTATGATGCCCAGTTGTTTGGCAATATGTTGTATGGCAATTTTGACTATGTTGAACAAGGCATGAGGAGTAAAAACATTGTACGCTTAAGCCCGAATAATCCACAAAAACCCAAAGAGATTTTAGCTCAACTTGAGACATTGCCTATTCAAGTTAGAAAAAAAGCGGGTGTTCGCTGTTTTCACGACTATTTAAAGCAGCCCGAGAAACAAACCAGCGAGTATGAGCAACTCAAACAGTTAGAAATCGAATATGGCTCGACTGAGCCATATTTATGGTTGGGCAAATATTTTTTAATTATTGCCCAAAAAGAGTTTTAGGCTTGAATTATTCAGCTAGTAATTTTTCGATATCTTTAATCATCTCACTAGGTTTAGTTGTGGAAGCATAACGTTTAGTCACTTTGCCTTGTTTATTCACTAAAAACTTGGTGAAGTTCCATTTGACACTTTTGCTTCCCATCACCCCAGGGGCCGCTTCTTTCAAATATTTGTAAACTGGGGCAGTGCCTGCACCATTTACTTCAATTTTCTTAAATAAAGGAAAATTGACATTGAAATTTAAACTACAAAACTCCTGGATCTCAGCATCAGCGCCAGGCTCTTGATGACCGAATTGATCACAAGGAAAACCCAATACTTCCAGGCCTTGGTCTTTAAATTGTGAATAGGCACTCTGTAAACCTTCATATTGAGGAGTAAAACCACATTTACTGGCTGTGTTCACAATTAATAAAACTTTGCCTTGGTAGTCTTCAAAATTTATACTTTCGCCATTATTTAATATGGCATCAAACTGATATATGGTGTCTGACATAACATTCTCTTTAAAACAACGTGTGAGTGTATATTGTCATTATCTAGTCACGTTTCAACTATTTAAAGTGAATAATTTCAAATTAACATGAGCTTAAATTAA
The DNA here is from genome assembly GCF_913020055.1 of uncultured Paraglaciecola sp. Classification (GTDB taxonomy): domain Bacteria; phylum Pseudomonadota; class Gammaproteobacteria; order Enterobacterales; family Alteromonadaceae; genus Paraglaciecola. The sequence goes on from NZ_CAJWCF010000012.1 coordinate 10,386, forward strand.
GGATAGTAAATTGGCACAAAAAATAGCATTTATTGGTTTAGGAGTAATGGGTTATCCGATGGCGGGACACTGTCAAAAAGCAGGCCATAAAGTGACAGTGTTTAACCGAACGACACAAAAGGCCAACGCTTGGGCCGACGAATTTTCTGGCGATATGGCGTTAACCCCTAAACTTGCAGCAAGACAAGCGAATGTGATTTTGTTATGTGTTGGCAACGATGATGATTTACGTTCTGTTATGTTAGGAGAACATGGAGTGTTAGCCGGGGTTAATTCTGGGGACATCATAGTTGACCATACTACTGCATCAGCAGAAGTGGCTAGAGAGATGGCCTTGCTATGTGAAAAGATTGGAGTGGGGTTTTTAGATGCACCTGTATCAGGTGGTCAAGCAGGCGCTGAGAATGGCCAATTGACAGTGATGTTGGGCGGAGGTCAAACACATTATGACATCGTTGAACCAGTTATAAATTGTTATGCAAAATTTAGCCAGTTGCTAGGGGATGTTGGAAGTGGCCAATTAGCAAAAATGATGAACCAAATTTGTATCGCGGGCACAGTACAAGGCTTAGCGGAAGCAATTAGTTTTGGACAAAATGCTGGTTTAGATTGTCATGCTGTTATTGATGTTATTTCAAAAGGGGCTGCCCAGTCTTGGCAAATGGAAAATCGTTTTGACACTATGTTAGCGGGTAAGTTTGATTTTGGATTTGCTGTTGATTGGATGCGTAAAGACCTAGATATTGCCTTAAATGAAGCAAAAAGAAATGGCTCTACGTTGCCGTTAACCGCTTTAGTGGATCAGTTTTATGCTGACGTACAGAAAAGCGGAGGAGGACGTTGGGATACCTCTAGTCTGTTAACTAGGTTGAAGAAATAACTTAATTAAATACTAGGTTGATAATTACATCAGTGGTTCGAAATGCCACTGATGTCCATGAAAACAAATTTTTGCTCGATCGTATTCTCTTTCCGCTCGCCAAGTACGGTTATTCAGTTTAACTACTACGCCAGGGTAGACGCGTTTGTTAGCGATGAGCTGGATGTCTTCTTGGTATTTATCTTTGCTCCTTTGCATTTCTTTAGCTTTGCTTTCAAGCCATTGCAGTAACTGTGTTTCGTTTTGAAACAATTGATTAGCTTCGTCAACGCGTCCCTGCATATCTTGTGGGATGAATTTAGAATTGATGATATTCATACGCTCAAAATGTCTGGTGTTATTTTGTTTTATTTGTTTAAAAAGTTCGTCTAGCGTGTCTTTACGCTCTAATAAAGTATTAAAACCTTCACTGAAATCAACACTCAAGTTACTACCAGAAACTGCACCTAAGGTGCCTGCAGTGACTTGATCTTGGCATTTAATCATACAAGCAAAGATGTTCCCATTCGGTTTATCTATAGCGCCGACAGTCACTTTCCCTCGACAATTAATACGGCTATAGGCGAGTTGTCTTCCAACCGTGACACTACCATTACAATTAATATCCAAGCCTTGACCGTGTTGCACGTGCACACTGCCTTTACAGGTTAAACTAGTGCTATATTCAGTGGCACTATCATTAACTTTACCCATTGCACCTTCTGTAATGATGATATCTCCACCTGCATGGATAGTGGCAGACTCAACGAAACCATTTACAGTGACATCACCAGTGGCATGAATTTCCATTTTTTCGGTTACGTCACCATTAACTAAGACAGACCCATCATAATTAACATTGCCACTACCTACATTCACACCTTTACATGTAAATATGTTGTCAACCCACATTTTTTGATCTTTAAATTTGGGCATGCCAGTGATTTCTGCAACTAATAAATTTTCATCGCTATCACTTATAACTGTGCCATCGCCAGGTCTAAATTTGATCCACTCACCTGCTTTAGCACTGATAACTTCTCCGCCGACTGTAAATCCACTTCTGCCCTCAGTTGGCGGCATTCTACGTAAAAGTTCTGTGCCTTTTTGAACACATATAATTGCCCCCAAATTACGCATATCAACCCGTGCGGTTCCCATAGTTTGCGGTTTTAGAATTCTATCTAAGGCGTTCTGTACCAGAGGTTTCAATTTGGAGGATTTTCCGACTCTAGGTGGCAAGCCTTTAGCGATCATTTCTTCAAAAATTTCACCTGGCTGTGCATTTGCACATTGTTTAACTAATGATTTTAAACGCTTATTGCTGATCCCACGTTTTATACCAGACGAGTCTAATTCTATACGTAAGGATTTGAGTGAGGGGAGTTTTCCTGCAAAACCAGTTGTTATGGTCATGTAAGCAGATAGTTGATCTTCCACGATTCTACACTTTACTTGGGAGTCCCTACGTTCGCCGATTCGATGTTCAATGACAGCCGAGACATTATCTTTTTCTGCAGATTTATAAGTACTAATTGCATCAATTATATTTTCATCAAATATAAAGAAATGTTTATACTCACTTTTTTGAATAAGTTCATGAATAGCGCTCGTCTCAATCTTCTTTTGCACAAGATCGGGAGTAATATTTAAATCTAAATATTGGTCTGTGACATCTACTTCTACCGTTATACCAAGCATTCAATCGCCTTTGATTATTACGCCACATACTTAAACGTGGATTTATGTCTGACTAGCAAATTACTATTTTGTATCGGTTTGTATCGGCTAATCACTAACTTACATTAATAGTTGCACTTCTTAAACACACTTAATTTAAAATTTTAGGGCTAAGCTAACAATACGTGCGACTCATGGACTGTTTATAAGCTTTGTGAATAATTATATAGCGCTTTCAGTATTGCCAGTTTATCTGGGTAACGCGCATATTCAGTACTTAATTGTTCGAGTTGCATCAGAAACTCTGGCATTTTAATACTGGCAGACGATTCATCATCAAAAAACTTAAAATGTCGATAACGTTGCCACCTTTCTATTTCTTGAGCTGATAAGGACTGAGGCACATTCCGAGCGCGGTACCTAAATAATAGAGTGTTTAACCGCTCATCTTCAAAGGGTAAAGACAGCTCTGTCAAACTTTGTACGTCAGCCCCAATAACTTGATTCATTAACTCTTTATCAGAAGACGAAAAGAAACCTCCTGAATACAGAGCATGTTCAGGATCTAGAGGTGCGTGATCCTGGGTTTGAGTGTAAACCTCTTGTAATTTCTCTAAGTTATTTACGTTAGCCTTTATTTTCTGCAAATTTTGTAGGCAAATTTTCCTATCAATTCCTAAGCGTTCGGCGTTTTCACTACTAAGTGTTTTAGCAGGTGCCAATACTGGGCATTTATTAATATGTAGAAGTTTAATGGGTAATCGCTGTTCACCTTCTTCTAACATGGCATTGGGTGTATACAGTTTTTCCCTTATTTCTTCAACTGTGAGTGTAAAAAGTGGAGTTGGATCTAACGCCAAATTAAGCACAATCACTGCATTTTTATTGGTTGGATGCATTCCTATCGGCACTATCCAAGTGCAGCAACCGTGAATAGAAGGAATTTTTGAGGATACGTGTACTAATGGTGTTAATTGCTCACAATCAATGTGCTCGAGTACTTTTCTTTTATTGCGTAATTTAAACAAATAATCAAAAAGTTTGGGTTGGCGCTCCTTAATCAACTTAGCTACTGCAATTGTGGCATATACATCAGACATCGCATCATGGGCATCTTGATGCTGAATATCGTTAGCTTGTGTTAAATCTTGTAATTTAAAGCTAGGTAAACCTTCCTCATTCAGCGGCCAATTTATGCCTTCAGGTCTAAGGGCATAACAAGCTCTGGCTAAATCAATTATGTCCCAGCGGCTATTGCCATGTTGCCATTCTCTTGCATAGGGGTCATAGAAATTTCGATATAATGTGTAGCGAGTAATTTCATCATCAAAGCGAATGCTGTTGAATCCAGCCACACATGTGTTGGGCTGTGAAAACTCATTAAGGACTTTAGCGATAAAATCTCTTTCTGGCATTCCCTCTTTTAAAGAGCGCTGTGGAGTGATCCCAGTGACTAAACAAGCTTGAGGAACGGGTAGGCAATCATTAGCGATTTGGCTAAAAATCATCATAGGTTCGCTGATAATGTTCAAGTCTAAATCGGTGCGGATACCGGCAAACTGGCACGGAAAATCTTTTTGCGGATTTGCTCCCCAAGTTTCATAATCGTGCCAATAAATACTTGCTGAATTCACGCTGCTTCCTTCCATAAGATGTTCTGATAATTACAAATTAGATGAACTTGCCTGTTTTAGGGACCCAAAAATAGCAATCTGCTCGTAATACTTATTACAATAGATTAATCTAAATTAAAATTATTAGGCATTGTTAAGACTTAAGTCTATCTTTATCTGAGACGATATAGAATTATAATTATTAGAAAACCAAGGAGTTACAGTGGAATCTCTAAAAGTTAGCGACCATATGAATCACAGACCAGTCACCTTTACTAGTAATATGCCAGTGGCTGAAGCCGTGGAGCGATTATTAGAAGGTAAACAAACCGGTGGTCCGGTTATTGATACTCATAATAAAGTCGTAGGTTTCTTATCAGAACAAGACTGCTTAGTACAAATGATTGAGTCTAGTTATTACAGAGAGCAAGTGGCACTCGTCAAAGATATTATGAGAACTGAAGTGTTAGCCATCAAACCCTATACTTCAGTAATTGAGTTGGCGCAACAAATGACGACTGCTAAACCTAAAGTGTATCCAGTTGTGGATGACGACGGTTATTTGCTCGGTACTATCAATCGTTCAAACTTATTGCATGCAATAGATCTTCAACTACGTGATGGTTACAAAACACAAGCAGGTAAATAAAGGCTTGTTGAGTATGATTTGTGTTGAATAACACTGGTATTTGCTCGGTGCATCTTCTAGGATCCTTGGTTCGATTTTATAGATGCAATAGAGCAGCCGTTTTTGTCACCAGAAAAACCCATTCCAGAAATTAGCGTAAAACAACTTTCCAGTGATATCGCCACCTGTATGTCTAAAGATAAATTTAGACTTATCTCCCGGCTGCGAAAAATTCCTAGTCTTTCCTCTGATAAAAAAGTGGCTTTTTTAGGTAAATTACAAAGTGATATCGCTAAATCTACTCAGACTTTTCTTTTAAGACAATCTCAAGTTCCAGAGATTGATTATCCTGCTCTACCTGTATCTGAAAGAAAAGATGAAATTGCTGAGGCAATTAGCAACAATCAAGTGGTTATTATTGCAGGTGAAACTGGCTCAGGTAAAACCACACAGATCCCTAAAATATGTTTAGAGCTAGGACGAGGTATTGGTGGATTGATTGGCCATACTCAACCAAGGCGTTTGGCGGCAAGGACTGTAGCCAACCGTATAGCCGAAGAGTTAAAAAGTCCGCTAGGTCAAACTGTTGGGTTTAAAATCAGATTTTCAGACCAAGTTTCAGATAACACTTACATTAAATTGATGACAGACGGTATTTTGTTGGCAGAGATCCAACAAGATAAATTTTTGAGTCAATACGACACTATCATCATAGATGAGGCTCACGAACGTAGTCTAAATATAGATTTTATTTTGGGTTATTTAAAACAACTATTACCCAGGCGCCCAGAACTTAAACTAATCATTACTTCAGCCACTATTGATCCACTGCGTTTTTCTAAACACTTTAACGATGCTCCAGTGATTGAGGTGAGTGGCAGAGCTTATCCTGTGGAAATGCGCTATCGAGAGATTGAAAGCAACGATTATGATCAGACTCAGGGCATTATCGAGGCCGTTAATGAACTGATGGCGGAACCTAACGGTGATATTCTGGTTTTTCTCAGTGGTGAGCGAGAAATTCGTGATACGGCAGATGTGTTAAACAAACAAAAATATCGGCATACAGAAGTTTTGCCCTTGTATGCAAGGTTAAGTAACAGCGAACAAAATAAAGTGTTTTCTGCATATTCTGCCAGGCGAATTGTTCTCGCCACTAATGTAGCCGAAACGTCATTGACAGTACCGGGAATTAAGTACGTTATCGACCCAGGCACTGCGCGAATATCTCGCTACAGTGTGCGCAGCAAAGTGCAACGTTTGCCTATTGAAGCTATTTCGCAAGCATCAGCCAATCAAAGGGCAGGGCGCTGTGGTCGTGTCTCTAACGGCATTTGTATTCGTCTATATTCCGAAGATGATTATTTATCTAGAGATGTATTTACTGATCCGGAGATATTACGCACCAATTTGGCGTCTGTTATTTTGCAAATGATGTCGTTGGGGCTGGGTAAAGTCGATGATTTCCCTTTTGTGCAACCCCCAGATTCCAGAAGTATCAATGATGGTTTTAAACTGCTTGAAGAATTAGGTGCGATCGATAATAAACTTGGTCGCCAAGGGTTAACCCATCAAGGTAGACAACTCGCTCGATTACCGATCGATCCTAGATATGCACGAATGGTAGTTGAAGCGGCTAAACAAAATTGTCTAAGTGAAGTGCTAATTATTGCTGCTGGTTTAAGTATTCAAGATCCTAAAGAACGTCCACAAGACAAAAAGCAACAAGCCGACCAAATGCATGAGGATTTTACTAATAAAGAGTCAGATTTTCTCGGGTACTTTCAGTTATGGCAGGGCTTTAAAGAACAACAACAAGCTTTATCATCAAGCCAATTACGCAATTGGTGTAAAAAGCATTTCATCAATTTCATGCGAATGCGTGAATGGCAAGATATCGTCAGCCAACTAAAAAAATCAGTGGCAGAGTTGGGTTTTGGTATTTCTTCACAGCAAGCAGAATACCAAGCTATTCACCAAGCAATCGCTTCAGGATTGTTATCCCATTTAGGTAATAAAGATAAAGATCGTGAATATTTAGGAGCACGTAATAGTCGCTTTATGATCTTTCCAGGATCAGGATTAGCTAAATCCCAACCTAAGTGGACAATGGTCGCTGAGTTAGTTGAAACCGCGCATTTATTTGGTCGGGTAGCGGCTAAAATTGAACCTGAATGGATTGAACCATTAGCTTCGCACCTAATTAAAACTGAATATTCAGAGCCACATTGGTCGAAGAAACAAGGTGTAGTACAAGCCTTTGAGAAAGTCAGTTTGTATGGACTAGTGCTCGTTAACCAAAGACGAAAAAACTATAGTCAAATTGATCCTGAGGTAAGCAGAGATATATTCGTACGCGAAGCGTTAGTGAATATGGAAACCAAATTAAATTTTGCCTTTTTGTCACTTAATCAAAAACTGATAGAAGGCATTGAAGATCTAGAAGATAAAAGTCGTAGGCGAGACTTACTGGTAGATGAAGATACGTTAGTTAATTTCTACTCAGAGAAAATTCCAAGTCATATATGCTCGGAAGTTAATTTTAAGAAATGGTGGAAAAAGCAGTCTGTAGAAAATTCAAACATTCTTAATTTTGACCCAGAAGTTTTACTTAAAAAAGATACCCAACACATAGATGCGTTATCGTTCCCTGAGACTTTTAGGCAAAACAATCTTACCTTAGGGCTGGATTATCATTTTGATCCAAAGGATGAAGATGATGGTGTGAGTTTGATGGTGCCTTTGGCGTTACTTAATCAAGTTACAACTGTTGGGTTAGATTGGCTTATTCCGGGATTACGGCATGAACTTATAGTGGCCCTGATCAAAGCTTTACCAAAATCCCTAAGGCGAAACTTTGTGCCAGCCCCAAGTTACGCAGATGCCTGTTTATCTGATATGCAACAAGTGGATAAGCAAGGTAATCCAATTGAATTTTTAACTGCATTGTCTTTAAAATTAAAACGTATGACGGGCCGTGAACTGGAAAGAACAGAGTGGCAACTAGATAAATTGCCAAAACATTTAAAGTTTAATATCAAGGTAATTGATCAAAATAAACAAGTCATTGCCCAAGGACGTGATTTATTTGCTTTGCAACAAAAATTACAAGGCAAAGTAAAACAAAACCTGCAGGCAGTAGCCACACCTGAGCTTGAGAAAACAGGTTTAGTCAGTTGGGATATTGATAATTTGCCTGTTGAGTTTATAAATAAGACGGGGGGGTATGAAATTAAGGCCTACCCAGCTTTAGTTAACGAAGGTAAAACCGTTGCCGTTAAGTTATTTGACCAGCCGCACATCGCTCAAGCATCACACAAACAAGGTCTACGTAGATTGGTAATATTGGGTATTCCATCACCAGTCAAATATTTACAAGACAAACTACCGAATAAAGCTAAGTTGGGATTATATTTTAATCCGTTTGGTCAAATAAATGCGCTAATCGATGATTGTATCGATGCCGGAGTTGATCATCTTATCAATCAATATGTTGAAAAGAATACAGGGGATATTAGGGAGAAAATACATTTCGAATCATGTTGTGACTTTGTCAGGCAAGAAATTAACGATTGTGTTTTGAGTATTGCACAGCAAGTAGAAGTGGGGCTGACTGTTGCCCATGAAATAAAGAAAAAGATGAAAGGAAACGTGCCACTGAATTTGATTTATGCCCATGGACATATTAAAGGTCAACTCGATTCATTGGTTTACAAGGGGTTTGTGGCTGATGTTGGAGCACAGAAATTGCTTGATTGGCAACGCTATATTAAAGGCATTCAAAAACGGCTGGAAAAAGTCGCTATTGATCCCACCAAGGACAAGTTGCATCAGCTTAATTTGGAAAAAGCTGAGCAGGCTTATCAGGCTAAATTGAATAAGATTTCTGCTAATCAACCCATACCAGAAGAATTAAAAGAGGTGCGATGGTTATTACATGAATTGCACGTATCATTTTTTGCCCAGCAGTTAGGGACATCTGCCCCTATTTCGGTGAAACGAATACTCAATCATTTGGAATCTATTTAAGCAATAGTATTACTTAATTTTCGTTGACTTTGGTTACTCTGCACCCTATAAACAACAGGGTAGTATTTAAACAGCAAGAGGTATTGGATGTTAGGTTACGATGACAAACGCAATTTTTTCCGAATGATGGTTAATTCTGTATGTGAACTAAAAATAATGGACGATGAATCTACACGTAGCCTTCAGGCTGTTTGTAAGGACATAAGCGCTACTGGTATGTCTTTTGAAATAGAGGAAAGCTCTATTGAGATGGGGACCAAGGTTAACGTGTATATAGAATCAACTAATTCACAAATTCCCTCGCTAACCGCAGATACTAAAGTCGTGCGCTGTGAAGCTATTGATGACAACTCATGTACTGTTGGCGTTGAAATTCTTGAAATGAAATAAGCGACATAAAGTCGCTTTTTTTTATTATCAAACAAGCAATTAAGTTGGACTTTTAAGGTCAGCTTATAGCACCTTACAGACTAAACCTTTTAGGTAAAATCCTTCTGGATAATTAGTCGAGACAGGGTGATCAGCTGCTTGACCTAATCTTTCTATAATTTGTACTGTCCTGCCAGCATCTAACGCGGCGTCAGCCACTACTTTTTGAAACAGATCAAAAGACAATAATCCAGAACAACTAAAAGTACATAAAATACCGCCTGGTTGCATAATTTGCATAGCTAACATATTGATGTCTTTATAACCGCGACACGCGCGTACTAAAGATGATTTTGAATCGACAAATTTTGGAGGATCAAGAATGATTTCATCAAAATGCCTTCCTTGTTGTTTGAAGTCTCGTAAAGCTTGAAACACATCAGCGTTTAAGAATTCACATTTATCTGTGTCTAAATCATTTATCTCAACATTTCTCTTGGCTGTGGTTAAAGCCAAATCAGATACGTCTATGCTAGTCACTGATGTAGCACCATTGGCTAATGCATAACTGCCAAAGGTACCGGTGTAACAAAAACAATTGAGTAAGGTCTTATCCTTGGCGTATTTTGCGGCAATGGCGCGGTTGTCTCGTTGATCTAAATAAAATCCGGTTTTATGTCCAGCTTTGACATTAACAATGATTTTTACACCATTTTCTTCAATTACAACTTCTTCGGGCACATCACCATGTAATGTCTGGGTAATTTGTTCTAAGCCTTCCTTTTTTCGAATGGCCACATCACTGCGTTCATAAATTGAACACTCAGGAAATTGTTTTTTTAGTGCCCAAACAATCTTGTCGCGGTGTTTCTCAGCGCCAGCCGATAATAATTGGCAAACTAATACATCAGCGTACCTATCTATTGTGATACCAGGTAAGCCATCAGATTCTGCAGCGATAAGTCGGTAGCCAGTTAAACCATGACGTGCGATTAAATCTTCTCTTGACGCTTGGGCTGTGGCTATACGTCTTTGAAAGAAACCATTGTCGATACTTTCATCTTCTTCAAATGTCCATATTCGAACCTGAATTTGCGACTCTGGCGACCAAGCACCTCTGCCTAAAAATTTACCATCATGAGATATCACATCGACTGTTTCTCCCATATTGGTTCTGCCAATGGTTTTCTCTATCGCACGGGAAAATATCCAAGGGTGTCGACGTAATAAAGACTTTTCACGACCAGGCTGTAAAATAACGCTAGATGACATAGGATAACTTAGATGTAAAATTTGACGCAATTGTACATGAGGCAAAGGGTTTGCTAAATAGAATTTCCCACACAAAAAGAGATATTATGCGATGAAAGGTTCCATGCGGTTTATAAAACACGAAAACGGTTGCGCACCTGAGGCACTCGAAATTAGCCAGGCTACGATCCCTGAGTTGAAACCTGGCCAGGCTTTGGTCAAAGTCAGTTGTTTTGGGGTAAATCGAGCCGATACGTTACAAAGGCAAGGAAAATATCCAGCTCCTTCAGGCGAAAGTACTATTTTAGGTTTGGAAATGAGCGGTGAAATTGTGCAAATCCATGCTCAACCAATTAAGCAGCAACCTTTTAAACTTGGTGACAAAGTATTTGGATTGGTGGCCGGGGGTGGTTACGCCGAATATGTAGCAGTGAATACTGAGCACCTCATGCCAGTGCCTTCTAATATTAGTTTGCTGGAAGCTGCGGGTATTGCTGAATGTTTTCTAACTGCATACCAAGCAATGTTCATAGAAAATAATCTACAACCAAAACAACATGTATTGATCCATGCAGGGGCCAGTGGAGTGGGGCTTGCGGCTATTCAATTAGCCAAACTAAAAGGATGTTATGTAGCAGTAACCGCGTCCAATCAAGCTAAGTTAGATCTTTGTCAGCAGTTAGGTGCTGATCTGCTCATTAATTATCAACAACAAGATTTTGCGGTTGAAGTAGCCAAACACTGGCAAGGCTGTGATTTGATTATTGACTTTGTTGCAGGTGATTACCTAAATCGAAACCTAAAGCTTCTTAATATTGATGGTAACGTACTTTATTTAGCGATGTTGGCAGGTCGGTATGCAGATAATCTCGATATGGGATTGATGTTGGGTAAACGCGCTACAGTGAAAGGTTCCACTTTGAGAAGTCGTAGTGATCAATATAAAACCCATCTAATTGAAAAGTTTAGTCAGGCTTGTTTAGCGGACTTTGCGAAACACACATTAATCGCCAATGTCGACAGTGAATTTGCAGCAGAAGACACGGGCAAAGCACATCAACGAATAGAGAATAACGATACCATGGGTAAGTTAATCGGTTGGTGGTAGTAACATTTGATAAACGTTTTTAATGGCTATACTTTTAAACACTTTTTAATTGATCTTTACCATTCATAACATCAATCTAATCCCTGTTTTTATTTTTTATCAAGCTATGCAGGGCTTAGCTATTCGATTACAATAATTACCTGACAGTTGTGTCAGGTTTTCTGCAGTGAAAACTTTTGCAACTCCCCCTTTTTAATGACAACTCTAATTGAAGATCATCAAGTGAGTGAAATAGGACATGTTACATGATTGAGAATACTCAAGAGCAAACCAAACTAGCAGGTCAAAGTGCTGAGCAGGAGTTGAAGTTAAAAACTTATTTTGTTGATTTAGCCAGTGAGCGAGTAGGCGGTGAAACGTTGTCTTGTAGTGATGATTTTTTTGCTGAAATGGAAAACTTACTTAAAACCGGTCGTGGTATTTTTATTGATGATAAATACACTGAACGTGGTAAATGGATGGACGGTTGGGAATCTCGCCGTAGTTATGGCAGAGATAATGGTCGCGAATTTGATTGGTGTATTATTCGTCTTGGGATCAGTGGTGTCATACGTGGGTTTGATATCGATACCAATTATTTCCGTGGAAATGCGCCGCAAACTGTTTCAGTCGAAGCCTGTGTCAGTTCACAGCAACCCAATGAAGATACCGTTTGGCATACCGTTTTAGATAAAAGTGAAGTGGCCGCACATAGTCAAAACATATTCGAAATATCTAACTCTCAGTCCTGTACCCATGTACGTTTGAATATGTTTCCAGATGGTGGCATAGCGCGTTTACGTGTTTACGGTGAAGCTGATGTTAACTGGGAACAATTCGTTGACGGCGAACTTATTGATTTAGCATCGATTAAAAATGGTGCAAAAGCATTGTTAGTCAGTGACATGTTTTTCAGCGATAAAAATAATCTGATTATGCCAGGGCGTGGTAAAGATATGGGGGATGGCTGGGAAACTAAACGTCGCCGAGATCCCGGCCCTGATTGGTCAATTGTAAAATTGGCAGCACAGGGCAGTGTCGAGAAAGTCATAATCGATACTTGTCATTTTAAAGGTAACTTTCCAGACACCTTTAAATTAGAAGGCATTAACAGCGAGAGTGATAATTTTAACGATGCTAACGCCGAGTTAGATTGGCAGACCCTGATTCCTCAAACTAAGTTACATGCTCATCGCGAACATTTGTTTATTAGTGAAATAGTAGCCAATAAATTACAGACATTTACACATGTAAAATTAAGTATTTACCCAGACGGCGGTATTTCTAGAATGCGCGTATTTGGCAAACGTAAGTAGCGTCTAAGTAAAATGGGAATGACGATTTGATGATTAACAACAAACAGTTAATACCTAAACCACTCACCCGAGAAGGTTTTTCGCGATTTGGGGATGTGATTGAGGTCAATGATAAAGCCAAAAACTTCAGCATTAATGACGGGTTTACTCAACGCTATCATGATTTAGCCGATGTAGACGTGACTGAAGAAAACGGCCGAACCTTAATTAATATCTTTCGCTCAACGCCACTAGAACAGCCGGTTAGAATAAAAATGATGGAGCGTCACCCATTATCTAGCCAAGCATTTATTCCTATGGGGCAACAACCTTATTTAGTGGTAGTTGCACCTAAAGGTGAATTTGATATCACAAAAATTAAAGTGTTCTTGGCTTCAGAAAATCAAGGGGTGAATTATCATAAAGGCACGTGGCATCACTACTGTTTAGCATTGCATCAAGTTAGTGACTTTATCGTGGTTGACCGCGGTGGCGCAGGTGAAAATTGCGATGTGATAAATTTGGATGGTTCACTGGTTATAGCTCAAAGTGAAGATTAACAACAATTGAAAATATACACCGAATAAAGCTACTCTCTGGTTATATTAAAAGTTATAGGAAACACAATGAATAAACGAATTAATCAACACGGCTATAAAATAGCCGATTGCTTGTACAGCTTAGTCAACCTCGATGTGCTGCCTGGATTGCATATTAACCAAGATGAGTTTTGGCGCGCTGTTGCTGATGTACTTAATGAGTTTATTCCGATTAATAAGGCCTTGTTGGCTACTCGGGACGAGCTACAAGCCAAAATTGATAATTGGCATTTAGGCAAGCTGAATGTACCTTTTTCACAAAAAGAATATCAGCAGTTTTTAACCGATATTGATTACTTGGTGCCTGAGCAAGACGATTTTGAAATCACTACTCAAAATGTCGACTCAGAAGTAGCGTTAATTGCAGGGCCGCAGTTAGTTGTGCCACTAATGAACGCTCGATTTGCGCTAAATGCAGCGAACGCTCGCTGGGGTAGTTTGTACGATGCGCTTTACGGTTCAGATGTGATTGTTGCTGATCAAAACAGCGAAAATAAATCAGGCGAATACGATCCTATTCGAGGCCGGAAAGTCCAAGTTTTCGTGCGTAATTTCCTAGATGGGTCTTTGCCCTTAGCGCAAGGTAGTCATCATGATGCAGTCAAGTATAAGGTTGATAATAAAAGGCTTATTGTAGAATTAAATACCGGCAGTCGCGTGAACTTAAAAGACGATAGTCAATTTGTTGGATTTAATGGTTCTCTAGATAATCCGACTGCAATTTTGTGTATTAATAATGGCTTACATGTGTCAATCCTAATTGACAAAAACAATCCCATTGGAAACACCGATGCGGCCGGAATAAAAGATGTCGTATTAGAGTCCGCTTTGAGCACCATACAAGATTGCGAAGACTCCATTGCGGCCGTTGATGCCCGAGACAAAACTGCTGTATACAAAAATTGGTTAGGCCTGATGAAAGGCGATCTTGCAGAAACCATAAGTAAAGGTGGTAAACAAATAACCAGAACCCTGAATCCTGATCGGACTTACCTAACGCCGTCAGGCGACGCCATGAGTTTGCCTGGGAGAAGCTTACAGTTTATCCGTAATGTAGGTCATCTAATGACCACTGACGCGATTTTAACGAATAGTAATGAAGAAGTGCCAGAAGGTATTGTAGATGCCCTAATAACGTCATTGATTGCTTTGCATGATTTAAATGGTTCATCCAAGTATGTGAATTCAAAACAGGGCAGCATTTATATTGTTAAACCCAAAATGCATGGACCCCAAGAAGTACAGTTCACCGATGATCTGTTTAGCCGAATAGAACAAAAATTTGGACTTTCCGATAATACTATAAAGATGGGGATTATGGATGAAGAACGTAGAACCTCAGCCAATCTCAAAGAATGTATTCGAGCCGCGAGTACTCGTGTAGCGTTTATTAATACCGGATTTTTAGATAGAACCGGTGATGAAATTCATACCAGTATGATGGCAGGTCCTATGGCGCGTAAAGAGCTGATGAAGAATGAAAAATGGATTTCAGCTTATGAAAATAGAAACGTTATAATTGGATTAAAAGCAGGCCTTAAAGGTAAAGCGCAAATAGGTAAGGGCATGTGGGCTACTCCCGATGAAATGGCGGCGATGCTTAAAACAAAAATAGGTCACCCAAAATCCGGGGCTTCGTGTGCTTGGGTGCCTTCACCCACCGCCGCAACATTACATGTGATGCATTATCACCAAGTGTGTGTGTCAGATGTCCAAGAGCAAATGATCAAAGAAACTAAAGTAAGTGATGGTAATACTCAACTAGATGCATTGTTAACTATTCCGTTACTCGAAAACATTGATGATTTAACTGAACAAGAGCGACAAGAAGAATTAGATAATAATGTGCAAGGGTTATTGGGTTATGTGGTGCGCTGGGTTAATCAGGGGGTAGGGTGTTCTAAAGTGCCTGACATTAACAATGTAGGACGTATGGAAGACAGAGCAACCTTGCGTATTTCCAGTCAACATATCTGCAACTGGTTACATCATGGTTTATTGAGTGCCGAGCAAGTCATGCAAACACTTAAACGCATGGCAGTGGTAGTAGACACTCAAAATGAGCAGGACAATTCTTATATTGCCATGGCGCCTAACTTCGATTCCAGTTTAGCGTTTCAGGCGGCGGTTGACCTTATCTTTAAGGGTCAAGAACAACCAAGTGGTTATACCGAACCCCTGTTACATAAAATGCGTAATGAGTTGAAACGCAGCTTAGCTAACTAAACTTAGTTATTGTCATGCTAAATAAAAAGAACGAGGTGGGCGATATTCGAAAGAAGAATAAAGCGCTGATCCTCAATGCGGCTAAAAAAGAATTTGTTGCCTTTGGTTTTAAAGGTGCCTCTATCAAACGTATAGCCGAAAGAGCAAATATCCCTCGGGCAAATATACATTACTATTTTGCGAATAAGATGGAGTTGTACCAAGAATTACTCAGTAATATTGTGAGTATTTGGAACTCAAAATTTGACTCCCTAAGTATTGATGATGATCCCAAAACGGCGTTATCTGCATACATTCGCTCAAAGGTAATGTATTCCCGAGATGATCCCGATGCCTCTCGTATTTTTGCTAGTGAGATCATTCATGCTGCGCCTGTTTTAACCGAGTACCTCTCAACAGACTTTAAAATATGGGTACAGACTAAGGTTGATGTCATTCAATATTGGATCAAGCAAGAATTGATAGACGACATCAACCCTTATCACCTACTGTTTTTAATTTGGGGCGCGACGCAACATTATGCCGATTTTAATGTGCAGGTACTTGCCGCTATGGATAAGAAGAAAATGGATACCTCGAGTTTTGAGGCGGTGGTAGATTCCATCACCACAATAGTTTTAAAAGGCTGTGGAGTAAAAAACCTATAACCAACAGGTGAGCTAAATAAATAATTGCGCAAACATACGCAAGCCAGTAACCAGAAGTAATATGGCAAATAGTCTTTTGAGCAAGGTGCCGTCTATGATGTTGGCTAATTTAGCGCCTATTGGTGCAAACAAAACAGTCAGTGGCACAATACAAACAAAACCTACAAGGTTAACCAAACCATAAGTGCCAAAGGGTGCATCATTAGGTGTGTTACCAAGTATCAGCATAGTCATGGCTGCAGGAAGAGAAATGATTAGACCTATACCAGCCGCAGTGCCTACTGCTTTACGGGCAGGATAACTAAACGCGGTAAGAATAGGCACACTCAATGTACCGCCACCTATACCTACCATAGCGCTAATAAATCCAATACAACTAGCGAATAGTCGCTGCCAATATTTATTTGGTAGTGACTCGGCAACGTTTGATTTACCTTGGCCAAACATCATATTGAGTGCTGCTAAGCTGGCAATTATGCCAAACAAAACACCTAACCATTTGCCACCAAATTGTGTGACCAATAGACTCCCAACTATCACACCTAACAGGATATACAAGCACCAAGTTTTAAGTAGGACTAAATCAACGTTTCCTAATTTGTGATGGGATCGAATAGAACTAAGTGAAGTAGGAACAATAGTCGCTAACGAGGTGGCAGTCGCAATCAATATGGCACTTTGCGCTGATACACCAAAACGTTGAAATAAAAAAAACAACACAGGCACTATTACAATGCCACCACCTACACCCAATAATCCCGCTAACAATCCAGCAAAAACACCAGTTGCCAATAAAGCTAAAATCGTTGGCAGGTTGTTTAGAACAACATCCATAATATTCTCTTAAATTATTTGTACTCAAAAACGCTTCAAAGTCTCACTTCACTATTGTCGCGCCTAACTTGGTTATGTTTAACATCTATCCCATAACAATATGCATTCAATAATATCAGTATTAATACCAAGCTTTATTAAAAAGTAGAGTGATTAACTTCGATCGTGAGGATAATTCTGAAATTGATTGAGACAAAATAGACAAATGAGTAGCGATAATTTTGTTAGCATAATGCTCAACTTATATTCTTTAAATGAACTTTAAATACTCTGATGTATGTAATCAATTTCGTTTCTTATACTTGTTTGGTTTTCAATGTTAGGTGATTTCCCAGATTATAACCTTACCCAATTGAAAGTCGTTGTATTAACTGGTGCGGGTATTTCTGCTGAGTCTGGTTTAAAAACCTTTAGGGATAATAATGGTTTATGGGAACAGCATAGTATTGAGGATGTCGCCACGCCAGAGGGGTTTGAGCGTGATCCAGAACTGGTTTATCGATTCTATAATCAAAGAAGGAGCCAGCTACTTAGTACTGAAGTACAACCGAATAAAGCCCATCTAGCATTGGCAAAATTGGAAAATGTATTAGGCAACAGCTTCACCCTTGTTACCCAAAATGTTGATAATTTACATCAAAGAGCTGGCAGCAAAAACGTACTAAATATGCACGGCAGTTTGTTATCAGCTAGATGTTTAGGATCCGGCATTTGTAGCGATATTTTCAGCCATTTAGATCACACTAATCAGTGTGAGTGCTGTCAACCTAAATGTAGTTTACGACCAGATATAGTCTGGTTTGGGGAAATGCCAAAATATATGCAACAAATTGAAGACCTTTTGTATACTGCAGATGTTTTTATTTCTATCGGTACGTCTGGAACAGTTTATCCCGCTGCAGGTTTTGTTAGTCAGGCTAATTATAATGGTGCTTACAGTGTAGAATTAAATCTAGAGCCAAGCGCAGGACAATCTGAGTTTGCAGAAAAACACTATGGGCCGGCAAGCGAATTAGTCGGTCAATTTGTCGACATATTATTACAAGGCCTCAAAATTGACTGAATACGTACAACAATATTGGTTGGAGTTTATAACTATTGCTAGCGTACATTTATTAGCTGTCGCTAGTCCGGGGCCAGATTTTGCTATTGTTTTAAAACACAGCATTAGTTTTGGCCGAAGAGCCGCTATTATCAGTAGCATTGGTGTTGGCGTCGCTATTTTAATTCATGTCGCTTATTCGTTGTTAGGTATTGGTATTCTCATCAAAACCACACCAATGTTATTTCAAATGTTTAGTTATGCCGCTGCGACCTATTTGCTTTATTTAGGGTGGGGAGCCATAAGAAGCCCTGCACCTGCCAGCCTAGAACAGGGAGACATTAGAAAAGAAATCCAAACTATCTCTGATAAGAAGGCTTTTGTGGTGGGTTTTTTAACCAATGGTCTTAATCCTAAAGCAACGTTATTCTTTTTATCAGTATTTGCGGTAGCAGTATCACCAGACACGCCAAATATGATTAAACTTGGTTATGGTTTGTACTTAGCTATTGCGACCGGTATCTGGTTTTGTGTGTTGTCGATGTTTTTAAGCTCTAAAAAAGTAAGTCAGTTCATTGGTCAAAAGGGTTATTGGTTTGATCGGGTTATGGGTGTTGTTTTGATTTTGTTGGCGATCAAACTGGTAATGCCTGTATAGTGCGCCTGTATTGAGTAATAGGATTGATATTTAAGTGGAAGAAGAACAACATAAATTTGTAATTCAGGGTGGAAGCCTTGAAAAATCGCTAAAGCGTGAAACCCAATTAGATCTAAAGGCGATAGCCAAAGAAGCCTGGAATTTGTCAAAAAATGATAAAACCCCAGTGTTACATGGGATGTTGCTGTTAGTGTTTATTGCCATTTTATTTGCTTGGGTATTGCAGTCACTTTTTGGGATTACCGATTTGAATGTTTTGCCGCAGCGCATGATGATTGGTCTTAAGTTCGCTGGCGTGATTGTCACTACTCCCATTATAGCCGCTATGTTTTTAGTCGGTATTTCACATAGTGTTGGGATCAAACCCAAATTTATATCCATTTTAAAAAATGTAATGGGGTCTGTATTAGTCATTCTACTGGCATTGTTATTAGCAGCTATGTCAGATGTAGGCTCGTTTGTTGGCGCACAAGTTAGTGTTTTATTAGGTTTGCTAGTGCTATTTTATATAAACTTAGCAACGGGTTTTTCAATTATGTTGTTGGTTGAAAAAAGGTTAGCTCCGAGCCAATGCGTGATCCAGTCTTTCAAAGTATTCCACAAATATTGGATGCCACTTTCCATCTTTTATGTAGTTTACTATTGTTGTTTGTTTTTAGGGCTTATGTCTCTAGGTTTTGCCTATATCTGGATTATTCCATTTTTTATTAATATGAAAGGCATCCTATATAGAGAACTATTTGGGGTTAAAGTGCGTAGTGTTAAGAATGATACAAATAAAGATGAGGCGGTATTTCATGCTTAATATTGTTAAAGCATCTGTTGTCACTATTGTCGTTGTTATTAGCACCTTAACGTTAATCGTTTTGCTACAAAAACATAGTACTAAAGATGTGTCTGAAGACATTATTAGTCTTGAAAATATGCATATAGCTCCGTTAGAAATTAGTAAACAACCAGTACCTAACTTTTCTAATTATGCTGATATCACCGATAAAAAGCGGGCTTTCTTCGCCTACTTACAACCTGAAATACATAGACAGAATGAAATCGTTTTAAAAGAGCGAGAAATGGTGTTTGCATTGCAAGAAACATTTTTACAACAGCAAGTGTTTAATAAACATCAACAAGAAACATTCAACATGTTGGTGAAGAAATATAAATTCACAGGTGACAAACCCTTGTCTGTTGAGCAAATGCTAGAAACCTTAATAAGACGAGTTGATATCATTCCGGAGGCGCTGGTATTAGTTCAAGCAGCGAACGAATCGGGTTGGGGGGCGTCAAGGTTTGCTCAAAAGGGGTACAACTTTTTTGGTCTTTGGTGTTTTAAAAAGGGCTGTGGTTTTGTGCCTAAACAACGGGACGGCGATGCAGTTCATGAAGTAGCAAAGTTTAGAGATTTATCACATGCGGTCATGACTTATATACGTAACCTTAATCGTCACTATGCGTACAAAGACTTGCGAGTTATTAGACAGAATTTAAGACAAGAAGATAAACCTATCACTGCAAGAGCATTAGCAGAAGGTTTGTCTAGCTATTCTGAGCGAGGTCAGGAATATATTGATGAGTTGTTAAGCATGTTACGGGTTAATAAAAAACATATGGATACAACGATTTGAAAATAATTTTGTTTATTTTGGGTTATCTAGTTGTCAGTGTTAACGCGGTCGCAGATACTTTAGAAGTTGAATATGCAAGTTTCTATAGCCACGTTAAAAAACTAGATGATCCAGAGACTAATGCACT
The DNA here is from genome assembly GCF_913020055.1 of uncultured Paraglaciecola sp. Classification (GTDB taxonomy): domain Bacteria; phylum Pseudomonadota; class Gammaproteobacteria; order Enterobacterales; family Alteromonadaceae; genus Paraglaciecola. The sequence goes on from NZ_CAJWCF010000012.1 coordinate 30,955, forward strand.
AAGGTTCACTTTTGGCTTCCAGCATATTGCTCACAAACGGCTATGTCATATTAGTAGCGGACAAATCACCACACAAAAACAAACACTTCCTTTGATTGTTGAAAACAATAGTCGCTTCACTGTGCCGACGGATAAAATTCTTAAAATGGCTAAGGCTAAGGTAGTCATTGAATTAGATGATCAAGCAAACCAATGTGATATGTCAGTGCAGTTAGAAACGTTACCTAGCTTTTTAAAAATTCAATATAGTCACGACGAACTGTTATTACTGTTCAATCAATATCAGGCGTTTTTTGATGAGATGGGAGGTTTTTTATCCTTTATGATGCCGTTACCGCAAGGCTTAGTTTTACAGTTTGATAATGCAACCGCTCCACTCAAAGAGGGAAAGATATTGTTGGATGAAAATGGGAATGTACGCTTAAGTGAGGACTGGTTGATATTGGGAAAAGGCTTGGAATTAACAACTCCACCGTTACGCATAACCGCTATCATTGAAAACTAACGGCCTCTATTTTCCTAAAGGAAAACTATGCAGGAACATGCAGGAAGAGTCAGACTCCCTGCATTCATTAAGGCTTGTCGTTATCTTCTTGAGAATAAACGTCTACTTCCGCCTGTACTGCGGTTGCGACGCATATTAGAACGTAATTCTGTTCTCTTACTATCTAACCAGCTATCTCGGTTGATATTGGCTTCAGAGCCTCTACGATTTTCTTCCGTTTTTCTAAAACTACAGAATTGTCTGTACGCAGACAAATCTTGAGATAATTCCTGAATAACCAATTCGATCATGATGGCATCATCAACGTACCCTAAACCTGGAATATTGTCAGGAACCAGATCTTCCGGCTCGGTAAAGTAAGCCAGTGATGTCAAAATTTCATTTTTTTCATCTTCAGGCATCTGCCACTCTGCATCTTCTAAGGCAGATATAAGGGTTTCGAGAGAATCCAATCTTTGTTTTACAAAATCAGGCAAATTAGCCTGTTCCATTTCTGCGCACACGGCACGTGCTTTTATTAATACTTCTGCCGGAGGATACTCGCTAGCTTTCTTCATAGCGGCTTTCATCATTGTACGAAAATGATCTAAGTCACTGTCAGAGAGTTCGAAACTAATTTGAATGGGCATTGTTCACAATCCTTATTTTATTTTAGCTGCCTACCTTAAAGAGCAGTCGAGAGTCTGTCAATTGTACTGTTAAAATAACACACTTATTCTGCACCTAATTGAAACTTAATTTGTTTGGCAATTCTTTCAACGCTGGCTCGGCCATGTTCAATAAGTTCTGTTGCTCGATAAAACTCCATCATGCCAAAATCGCGAAGCTGCGGCTCAATTAATATATCCGGTGGATCGCCAGCTAATCGAGAACGGGTAACCCTTGCTGATAGAATATCTAATGAGCCCGTCATTGCATTGATGATAGAGGGGGCAGGGGGAACAATAATCTGTTCTTTACTAGCCAATCCTTCAGATTTTAATTGATCTATATTCGCTGGCTCCAATATCTCAAGACATTCTTCAGTTAAAAATCCTTCTTCTGCTGCTAGCGCTTCTTCTGATGGCTCTGGATCCTTGTTTCCGGTTTTTTTAAACCATTGCTGGATCTGTTGCTGGCTGCGCTTAAAAAACTCAGATGTCTTTTTTTGGTTATTGCCATGATCAATTGGATTTGCGTCTAAAGATTGGGGTCTAAAGTCTGCGCTTAAGTTTACCGCAATGACAATATCAGCCCCTAACATTCTGCACATGTTAACCGGCACAGGGTTTACCACTCCGCCGTCAACCAACCACCTATTTTTAAACAACAGCGGCGGGAATAAGCCGGGAATAGCGCAGGACGCTTTTACTGCTTCAATTACAGAACCAGTTGTAAAGTCTACTTCGCGACCACTACGCGACCACTATATAAATCAGTGGCGACAGCTGCAAAAGATTTGTTTAACTCTTCAAAATATTGGAAACTAAACTTATCTTGCAGCGCTTTAAATACTTTTAGACCGCTTACTAAACCGCCTTTATGGAAACCTACACCCATCAAAGCAAACACTTGCCATTCTGTTAGGCTTTCGACCCATTCAGCCAACTCTGGTAATTTACCAGAAGCATATGCAGCCCCCACATAAGAACCAATAGAACATCCAGATACCACATCTATCTGAATACCCATTTCTTCTAAAGCTTGGATTACACCAATATGCGCCCATCCTCGGGATGCGCCACTGCCTAATGCTAATCCGATTTTCATGTGTTATTCCTTTGATCCTAGATATTGGTAATGACCAGTGGTGCAGCCAGTATTGTGTTTGGCGTTACTTGAGAAGTTATTTCTGGTGGATCAAAGCCAATATCACCATTTTCAAATGGCATGTTTTGGGTTTTTAAACCGACAAAATCAAACTGGCTACTGTCTGCTAAATGCGAAGGCACTACATTTTGTAGCGCTTTAGACATGGATTCAATTCTTCCAGGAAAACGTAGGTGCCAGTCCTGCAACATGCCCTTAATGACTTTTCTTTGTAGGTTTTCTTGAGAGCCGCAGAGGTTACAAGGAATTATGGGAAACCCTTGATGTAGCGAATAATCGGCAATATCCTTCTCAGCACAATAAGCCAGAGGGCGTATAACCATTTGTTTGCCATCATCACTGACTAGTTTTGGAGGCATAGATTTTAATTGGCCACCATTAAACATATTCAGAAAAAGAGTCTCTAACATGTCATCTCGGTGATGACCCAAGGCAATTTTGGTCGCCTTTAAACGAGTAGCCGTTTTGTATAAAATTCCACGGCGTAATCGAGAACAAAGGGAGCAGGTGGTTTTTCCTTCAGGGATTTTATCTATGACAATTGAATAGGTGTCTTCTTCTACCACTTCAAATTCCACACCAAGTTGAGTCAGGTATTCCGGCAAAACATGTTCTGGAAATCCAGGTTGTTTCTGATCGAGATTAACCGCAATAATTGAAAAAGTAATGGGTGCTACTTTTTGCATGTGCAGAAGTACGTCCAACATAGTGTAACTATCTTTTCCGCCAGATAGACAAACCATCACTTTGTCACCCTCTTCAATCATATTAAAATCAGCTATGGCTTTACCCGTGTTATGTCTGATGCGCTTTTGTAACTTACTGAATAATTTGTTGTTTGGATTGGTGTTGGGCAATTGATTCATGAATATGGCTTATGTTTTATCGGCTAAAAAAGGTTGTAACCCGCAAGTTGTTAAGCAATTATACTGAAAAAACTCTCCTTTATTAACTAAACCTTCGTTTAATGGATAGCTTGCTTATATGCCACACAGTTTATCAATTAAAAATTTGCTTTTCACATGGCCTAAGAAAAGTGATTTTTCCCTAGAAATACCCAATTGGCAGGTAGAAACAGGAAAAAAAGTGTTTCTGTATGGCCGCTCAGGGCAGGGCAAATCTACCTTGTTAAACTTGATATCTGGCATTGAAAATCGTTATTCGGGGCATATCCAAGTGTTAGGTCAAGACTTGGCTTCACTTAGTCAAAGACAGAAAGACACTTTTAGAGCCAATAATATTGGCATCATATTTCAACAATTTAATTTGTTGCCATATTTGTCTGCAGAGCAGAACATACTTCTCGCTCAGAGATTCAAAAGTTCTGATAAAAAACTGCAACCTGAAAACTTGGCTTCAATATGCGACCGATTAGAATTAACTCGTAGCTTACTTAAACAAAAAGCTAATGAACTCAGTGTGGGTCAGCAACAACGTGTGGCAGTGGCAAGGGCGTTATATGGTTCACCTAGATTAATTATTGCTGACGAGCCTACTTCGGCACTAGATACCCAAACCAGAGAACAATTTATCCAGCTACTACTAGACAGTGCGCAATCTTCAACCGTAATATTTGTCAGTCATGATATGTCTTTGGCGCCACACTTTGATCAACAACTGGATTTAGCAAGATTACAGCAGCAAAGGAGTGACCTTGATGTTGCTTAAATTGGTATTGGCTAGTTTATGGTCTAGGCGAGTTATGGCAATTCTTACATGTACGTCAATTGCCATTAGTATGTTGGTGTTGATTGGCGTAGAACATTTGCGTGCTGAGATTAAAAGCAACTTTGAACGAACGGTTTCCGGCGTTGATTTAATAGTGGGTGGCCGCACCAGTGGCATTAATTTATTACTGTTTTCGGTGTTCAAAATAGGCAACCCGAGTAACAACATTCTGTGGAAAAGTTACCAAGATATTATCAATATTAATCAAGTGGCATGGTCAGTGCCAATTTCGATGGGAGATTCGCATAAAGGGTTTTCGGTAATTGGTACTACTAACGATTATTTTGAATATTTTAAATACGCAGATAAACAAAAGATTAGCTTTGTTCAAGGTAAGTCGTTTACACGCTTATATGAGGTCGTATTAGGCGCTGATGTAGCTAAAAAATTAGGTTACAGTTTAGACCAATCTTTGGTCATGTCCCATGGCACAGCCAAAGTCAGTTTCACTCATCATGACGACCATTCTTTTAAGGTTGTGGGTATCTTAAAGCCTACAGGCACACCTGCTGATCAGTCTTTGTACATCCCGTTACAAGGCATTGATATTCTTCACAACAAACAAGAAATCCAGAATAAATTGTTAGTGGATGTGCCTTTAGGAAAAAACTATCAGCCTCAATTAAGTGCATTTTTTGTTGGCAGTAAAAGTAAGATAGCCATTCTACGATTGCAGAGAAATATTAATCAGTATGTGCAAGAACCTCTTAGCGCGATTTTACCTACTTTGGCGCTACGTGAACTGTGGCAAATTGTCGGTACTGTTGAAATTAGTTTAATGATAATTTCATGGCTGATCTTAGCTACTGCGCTAATTTGTATGACGACTATGTTATTGGCTTCAATGAAAGAGCGAGAGCGGGAGTTAGCAGTGTTAAGGGCATTGGGTGCCAATGAATATATCATTATTCTACTCATTGGCGCCGAGGCGCTTGTACTCACTCTTATTGGTGCATTAGTAGGTTATGTATTAGTGACTGTTGGCTTATTATTTGGGCAAGCCCTTCTAGAACAGCATTTTGCTTTGTACATCCAACCCTATGCTGATTTAACAACAGTCGGATATTATTTTCTAATTGCGGCATCTGCGGCTATTTTATTGTCTTTTGTCCCAGCTTTAATAGCCTATAAAAAATCACTGATGGCGAGCCTAAATTATTAAATGTCTAGTGTGCTTAGTCAGTAAAAACTAGCCAATTGATAATATACTGCGCAGTTGATCTCCCAATAGCCCTGGTAATATACCAAGTAAGAGCAAACTAGCTGCAATAAGGCCAATCCATATTTTGCTGAGATAAGCCGCCTGTGCTTGAGGCATATCACTTTTGGCTGGCGCAAACAGAGTGAAAATCACCCGTAAATAATAATATAGGCCTACAGCACTGCCTACTAACATGGTCGTTACTAACCACCACGCTGAAAGCTTAACCGCTAAGGTAAGTAGATAAAACTTACCAATGAACCCGATTGTAATAGGCATGCCTGCCAACGACAAAAACGCAATAGTCATAATAGTTGCAAGCCAAGGATGCTGCCAAAATAATCCCTGCAATTGGGGTAACTCTTCTAAATCTTGTTGATCATCGAGTCTGGATAACAATGTTAGTACCGCAAAGATTAGTATTGAGGCGACGAGATAGGCTAATAAATAATAACTGACACCCTCCAGCACTAAACTGTGATCTATGCCCATGGCAATAACCCCCGCAACTAACACATAACCCATATGTGCTATTGCCGAGTAAGCCATTAATCGTTTCAGACTTTGTTGTTGTAAGGCCAACCAATTGCCTAAAAGCATACTGGCAATCGCCATCCAGCTAAGCATACGTACCATGTCTGCTTCAAAATCAGTTGGAACAAGTAGGATTAATTTGATAAATAGAGCAAAGACCGCGGCCTTAGATAAAGTGGTGAGCAATAATGTGGAATTAACCGGTGCGCCCTGATAGACATCTGGCGTCCAAAAATGCAAAGGAACCAGAGATAATTTGAAGGCTAGTCCGGCTAAGACTAGAACAAAACCACTTTTAGCCATTAAACCCATGGGAGATTGCAGCATATCAACTAGCATCATCTGCCCACTGCTAGCATACAGCAGGGCAAAACCCATGAGTAATACACTAGTCGCAGCACCTGACAATAACAAGTACTTCATGGCGCCTTCCAGTGCCAGTTTTCGCTCTCTGTTATAGGCAAGAATGGCTAACATCGACAAACTCATTAATTCAATACTTAGGATCACACTACCTATATGGCGAGACATCACTAGCAACATTGCACCCAAGCAAGATAACAACAGTAATAAATAAAATTCCTCTGCGACTTCTTTACTATTGGCTCCCATATAGGGGCCTTGCAACAGGGCGACAGAAATCCCCACCATCAATAATAGTAGGCTAAAAAATCCGCCAATGGGTTCATACTCAAACAAGATCGTAATGGTTTTTAGATCTGTAGGGTAGTTGTTAATTAGTGCTGCTAACGCTAGAAACAGGGTGACGAGACAAATACCTTGAGCTAAGTAACAACTGCGCTTCCAGCTAGCCTGAAGCATTAATGCCAGAATACCTGCACTGATGATCAAAACCGGCAGTAACAACCATAGTTCTTGAATACTCATGGACGTAACTCCCTAGCGGTTTGCATTAAACTACCAATGGTATCGCTACTCAATTCCAACACTATATGTGGTTGTAATCCGAAATAGATTAATGCGGCCACTAAAATACTGGTGAATACTAATTCGCGCATATGTAAGTCGACTACATCCACATTGGGTGGGCCCTGAAAAGCTCGTTGAAATAAATGTAAACCATAAATTGCTGAGCCAATTATGCCTAAGGACGCTACTATGGTTTGCACAGGAAATTGTTGATAGCTGCCCAGCAAAGTAAATAGCTCTCCGTTGAAGTTAGCCATGCCTGGCATGCCAATACCGGCCATCACAAAAATTAAGGTTACGGTTGCCATTTTAGGCGCGCTTTTCCACATGCCACCCATATTGCCAAGTTCTCGACTGTGAATACGATGTTGTATCATGCCGGCCATACTAAATAGTGCCGCACTACTTATCCCATGGGCCACAATAGTTAAAATGGCGCCTTGTAGTGCCACTTCATTCCAACTAAACAGTGCCAGTAATACAAAACCCATATGGCTAATACTTGAATAAGCCACCAGTCTCTTAAAGTCTGTTTGGCTGTAGGCCATTAGCGCCCCATAAATTATACTGACTACTCCGAGAGTCACAGCTACTGGCGCAAATTCCATTGTGGCGCTGGGAAATAACGGCAACACAATTCGAATTAAGCCATAGGCACCTGTTTTGAGTAATATTCCCGCCAACAAAACGCTACCAGCAGTAGGCGCCTGCGTATGGGCATCTGGTAACCAGCTATGGAATGGCACCATGGGTAATTTAACTGCGAAGGCAATAAAGAAACCTAACATAAGCCAAAATTGCATAGTGTCGGGGATCACTAATTGCTGTAATTCTCCAAGATTAAAACTAAGTTGCCCTGTTTGATTTTGATGGTATAGAGCCAGGGCGATAATAGCGATTAACATTAATAAACTGCTTACTTGGGTAAAGATAAAAAATTTGAACGCTGCATAGCGGCGACCCTCATGTCCCCAAATAAGAATCAACGCGGTCATGGGTAATAACATGACTTCCCAGAATAAGAAAAACAAGAATAGGTCTGCGGCTAAAAACACTCCTATAATTCCAGCCACGCTAAACATTAAATTGAAGTGGAAGAAACCTCGATGTTTCTCGATATCGTTCCAAGAAACCAATACCGCCAATATTGCTAATGCAATAGTTAACGAAATAAGTAATAAAGAAAGACCATCAAACAACAACGCAAAATGAATATTAAAGCGTGCAAACCACTGCCAGCTAAGACTACTAGAGCCACTGTTGCCTAAGTAGAGGGTGAAAATCAATAGACCGATTAAGCTAATCAGGGTGATCCAGTTGCCCAAACCACTGTATTTCTTTTCACTTAACCAAGCACATATGCCAAATAACAATGGAAGCCAAATCAGAAAACTTAACGCCACAATATCAACCCTCCTAACATCAGGGCACAGCCAGCGAGAGTGCCGAATAAGTACCAGCGCAACTTACCGTTTTGACTGATAACTAATACTTCATTTAGGCTGAAATTAAACCAACCTACAAAGTGATAGAAATGGTCTATCACGTCACCTTTATTGATACGCGCAAACAGTTGCAAGGGTTTGGTAAAAAGCTGCTCGTAGAGCCAGTCAAAGCCCAAACCATCACGGCAGAAGTTATTGATAACACTACTGCTAGCCTGCATGGATTGACGAGGAAAATACAAAAACCAAGCAAGGATAAAGCCTAATAAAGCGACAGCTACGGGCATCCATTCAATCCACAATGGTAAGTGTGGGTGATTAGCTGGACCAAATACCAGGCTAAAATCTAAACTAATAAACCCGCCAATCACGGCTAATGTCACTAGAGGTAATAAGGGCACAACTAATTGGCTAGTCGGTTTGTAATCCGCTTCTTTTAGATCATGATTCGCAGGGCCAAAACAAACAATAAATAGTAGGCGAAAACTGTAAAGGCTAGTTAGAAATGCGCCAAGTACCCCAATCCACCATAGAGTTGGACCAGCAGTATGCGCTTGGTAAGTGGCCGCCAATATGGCTTCCTTACTGAAAAATCCTGAGCTGCCAGGGAAAGCTACCAATGCTAATAAGCCAATTAACAAAAATGTAGAGGTTAAAGGTAAACTTCGAAATAAACCGCCCATCTTGAAAATGTCTTGTTGATGGTGCATTTTCAAAATAATGCTACCGGCAGTTAAAAACAATAACGCCTTAAAAAATGCATGGGTCATCAGATGAAAAATAGCAGCATCAAATGCCAACGCGCCTAATCCCAAAAACATATAGCCAATTTGACTCATAGTAGAGTAGGCAAGAATACGTTTAATATCTGATTGGGCGAGGGCGGCTACTCCCGCTAATACTAGGGTAAGGACGCCTATCCACGCGACCAAATTGAGTATGCCTTCTACTTGTAAAAACAGCGGATGCATTCGGGCAATGAGGTACACACCGGCGGTTACCATTGTAGCTGCATGTATTAACGCGCTGACTGGAGTAGGGCCGGCCATGGCATCAGGTAACCATGTCTGCAAAGGCAGTTGTGCTGATTTACCTACTGCGCCTCCCACCAGTAATATGCAGGCTAACCATAGATTGGATTGAGATACATGAGTTGTTGATTCAACAATTGTATTGATGTGCAAACTGCCGTATTCACTGAATAGGATCAACAAACCGATCATCATGGCGGTATCGCCAACTCGGGTCACAATAAACGCCTTTTTAGAGGCAACAACGTTATCTGCTTTATGTTGCCAGAAACCAATAAGTAAGAAACTGCACAATCCCACGCCTTCCCAGCCTAAATACAACAGCACCAAACTATCGCCTAATACCAGCATCAACATGGCAAACACAAACAAGTTCATATACACAAAAAAGCGTTGTACATCTTTGTCTTCGAACATATAGGCCGCGGCGTACCAATGGATCATCCAGCCTACACCGGTAATCACACTCATCATCACAAGGGATAACTGATCTAGGTGTAACCCAAAGTTAATCGGTGCTCCAGCAATTGGTAACCAATTGAATAACACTTGCTGGAAGGACTCTCCTCCCAAACCAATAAATTCGATGCCAATAAGTAAAGTCAGTATGGCAGCTAAACCCATTGAGCCAACACCCAGCAGAGCTACCAATAAGGGGGACAGTCGTCCAGCAAGTAGCAACAATATTAACGACGATAAAAGAGGCAATAACGGAACTAGGACAAGTAAATTTTGCATGTTCATCCTTTCATCTCATCTAGTTTATCGATATCCAAGTCACCAATATGTTGTCTTAAGCGAATAAGTAAGGCCAAGCCCAGTCCTACTTCAGCCGCGGCAATGCTCAAGATCAATATATAAATTACCTGCCCGTCAGCCTGTTGCCAAAGACTACCAGCCAGAATGAATGCAAGGGCACCCGCATTCAGCATGATTTCCATCGACATCAACATAAACAAAGTGTTTTTCCGGCTTAACAAACCCACTAGCCCGATAGCCCAAAGCAAAGCAACTAACACAAAGCCGTGTTCAATAGGAACAGTCATGATTAGCGTCCCCCATCTTTAGTGGTTCTTTTAGGCAGTTCCTTGGCCAAATGATAGCCACCGACTAGTCCCGCTAATAGTAAAAAGGAGGCGATTTCAACCGCAAGTAAATAAGGACCAAATAACAAGGTGCCCACAGCTCTAGCATCGACTAATTCTATTTGCACCGCTGAAGAGGGATTTGTTGACCAGTTTTGGTTTGAAAGTATTACAAATACAATTTCAGCAAGCAAAACCATGACTAATAAACTAGGTCCAACCCAGCTCTGCCAAGTTAGCCAGTGTTTTTCTCGATCAATGTCGGTTTGATTAATATTAAAAATCATCACAGCAAAAACAAACAACACCATAATTGCACCGGCATAAACGATAATTTGCAAGGCCGCCGCGAAGGGCGCTCCAAGTAAGTAAAAACACATGGCCAGCGCAAGTAAACTAACAACCAAATACAGCAATGCATGTACTGCATTTTTATTTGTTACAACAAACAAGCTTGCGAGTATGGCTATGCTGCCACTTATGTAGAATAAAATTTGTGCACTCACGGCATTAAACTCCTTACATCTACTGGAGGTTTTTCGTTATCAGCTTGTCCTTTGCCCTTGCCTTTAACTTTGATGCCGGCTTTGTGATAAAAGTTATAATCAGGGTATTTTCCAGAACCGTCTATCAGCAAATGTTCTTTTTCATAAACCATGCTTTGTCTTGTATATTCCGACATTTCAACATCAGGTGTCAGTTGGATTGCGTATGTAGGGCAGGCTTCTTCACACATACCACACATAATGCAGCGAGAAAAATTGATGCGAAAAAAGTCAGCGCGCCAACGACCGTGATCGTCCTCTGTTTTTTGTAGTGAAATACAATCTACTGGGCAAGCTACTGCACACAGGTTGCACGCGACACAACGCTCTTCACCATCAGGATCACGGGTTAAAACGATTCTGCCGCGGTAGCGAGGTGCCAAATAGGGTTTTTCTTCTGGGTATTGAACCGTGTCTGTTCTATCAAATAAATGTTTGAAAACAGTCCACATGGTTCTAATTTGAGTATGCATAATTAAAAACTCCCCCATAGTTTAACCACAGCAGTACCCACTAGATTAAGTAACGCCAGAGGTAACATCCATTTCCAGCCAAATTCCAAGAGTTGATCAAAGCGGGGCCTAGGCAAAGCAGCTCTTAGAAGAATAAAGAAGCAAATTAGGCTCATGGTCTTCAATACAAACCACACAAAAGGCGGTAACCAGGGGCCAAGCCAACCGCCGAGGAAAAGGGTGGTGATCATCATCGAAATTAACATCATGCCGAGGTATTCACCGAGAAAGAATAGGGCAAACTTAATGCCTGAATATTCTGTATGAAATCCCGCGGTTAATTCAGTTTCAGCTTCAGGCAAATCAAAAGGTAATCTATGGCTTTCGGCTACCCCAGCAATGATAAAAACGACAAATCCTATAAATTGGGGGACCACAAACCATATGTCTTGTTGTGCCAACACAATATCGCTCAATCTAAAGCTACCACTTAAGATCACTACGCCGAGTAATGACACACCCATAAATACTTCATAACTAATGGTTTGCGCGGCCGCTCGCATTCCGCCTAGAACTGCATATTTATTGTTGGATGCCCAACCAGCCAAAACCACGGAATAAACCGCCATTGAGGTCATGGCTAGGAAAAACAGTAAACCGATATTGCTATCAGAAACCACTAAACCTGGTGCCATGGGCACTACGGCAAAACTCATCAGTATTGCCATTGCGCCAATTAACGGTGCTAATACAAAAACTGGCCGGTCAGCAAATGGTGGGATCCAGTCGTGTTTGAATAATATTTTTATGAGGTCGGCAAGAGATTGTAATATGCCAAAATAGCCAACACGATTTGGTCCATAACGTTGCTGGAAGAACCCTAACAAGCGTCGTTCAAACCAAACCAACATAGCCGCAATGGGAACCAGTGTAGCCACCATAAGTACGATCATTATCATCAATTCTAATTCTGGCATTAGATTACTCCATCAATAAAATGGATAGGTATGGTTTGATCTTGAGCTAACAGCTTGTCTCGATGCTGCTGTTTTACCGTTTGTTGTGTTGTCTGTAAGTGCTTAATTTGCTGACTATATTCATCAATTTGTTTCCCAGTTGCCGCTGTAAGTTGTTCACAGTGTTGTAATTCGAATAGTTGATCAGCGGGTACATAAATTAATAAACAACTGGCTGGAACTTGTGTACTAATAATTAATTGTAGAGCAGTTGAATTGTCATCACAGTAAAGTAATTGACCTGCAACATACCCCCCTTTCTTAGCATCCAGCGGACTCATTACAATTTGAGCCTGTATCTTTAGTTGGGCAATAGGCAGGGCATGTAAACTTAAATTATCGCTACCAAACACTTTTTGCAGCGGTAGTATTTGCCATTGAGCTTTGTTCTTTTGCGACCAATTGGCTTGCCATTTGAACCACTGATCACTCTGTCCGAGTTTTATACAGCGTACGCCCTCTTGTTTTTCAAGCTCAGTTCCACGATATTCATCGCGAAACTTATGGTTTGACTGATTGGAGTTCCAACCTGGTGACCAACTGTAGGCTAACGGAAATTCGTTTTTCTGGCCGACTTGTGTTCCTTCCATACTTTGTTTATACGGGGCACCTAATTCACTGAAAGGTTTTGGTTCATGCACTGTTTGATTAGCTAACATCGCGGTTCGACCGCTCACTCTTGGCGTTTGCAAAGCCAGTTGGGTCTGATGATGCTGATTAAAATGTTCACAGAGCTGAGGGAAGTCTTGGTTAAGTAAACCTCGAAGTTGTCCCAAATCGCTGATTTCACCCAGTGAATGCTGGCGAAGTTTGGCGATGTTTACTAGCCATTGCCAGCCAGGCATACATTGTCCAGATGGTTTAGTGGCGGGAAGGTGAGATTGAATTAAACCCTGATAGTTAAGTAGTGAACCACTGCATTCACTAAAAGTAGACACCGGCAGGTTTACCTCGTCCGCGTCGGGAATTCCAAGTTGACTTAAACGTACTATATTGTCTGCACACTTTCGCCATTTACTCAGTCGGTTAACAAAGGCTGGTGAACAATGGTCTAGAACCAGTAAATTGGATTTTTCTGTGGTGCTGTTTTCCACATCTAAACTGTCGATGCTCAGATAACCATTTTGGGTTAATAAACCTAGACCTAAGGTGTTCGCCTCGGGTGGCACAATACACAACATGGCGTCATCTTGGCCGTTTTCTGTTGCAGTACTGTGTACTTTCAATGCATTGCGTATATTACTGGCAGCGGCCAATAGCGCAGGGTTATTGGCTGACCAGCCTGTTAAAATTAACGGACGTTTTGCTTTTCGTAAGACTTCAAGCAAGGCGAGTGTTTCTGAAGACGCTTTACTGACTTTAGGTGTGGGAGCTCTGTCACTGAGCATACTAGCCAATAAAAATCCTTGCTCAGCAGCTTGTTTAGGCGAGCAAACTAAGTTGATTGTTGCTTGTTTAGCAAGGTCACTTTCTCCAAAACCAAATATTGCTAAGGGAACAGGATGATGAGGTTGAATAGCCCTGACCGCGGCATCTTGCCAGCTAGGCACTCTGAGCTTTTCTGCTTGCACTTTGGCATTGTTTAGCAGCGCCTGACGAATAGATAAAGCTATGCGAGGTGCACTGTTGTTAACGTCTTCAGCGAAAATAACTATGGCGTCGGCTTGCTCCATTTGGGCTAAACTTGGCGCTTGCCACTGATTCAGTATAGCCATGTGAGTGGCCAACAAAACTTCCTGTTGCGCATCTAGTCCAGGGTTGAAATTCTCACTTCCGACTAGTTGTTGAAGGGCAAAATTGTCTTCTAAACTCGCCTGACTACTGCCAATGCCAATCCATCGCCCTTTGTTTTTTAATCTGACATTGAGAGCCGTATCTGCCCAATTGTTTTGTTGCCCGTCTAAAGTGATATTCAGGCGGCGGGTATCATGATCAACAAAGGAAAATCCGAAGCGGCCACGATCACACAAAAAATAACCATTTAAATGATCGTTAAAGCGATTGGTAACACGTCGCACTGAACCATAACGTTCTGACAGGCTTGTATTGCACCCAACAGAACAGTGTTGGCAAATGGATGGAGCGGTTTGCAAATCCCACTTTCGGCTGTAGTGATCGCCAAATGGTTTGTCGGTAAATACACCTGTTGGGCAAACTTCAACTAGATTACCAGCAAACTCACTTTCTAAGGTGCCATCACTCTGACGGCCGAAATATACGTTATTCCGTGATGCTTGAGCGGCTAAATCAGTACCTCCAGCATAATCTTTGTAAAATCGTTCACAGCGATAACAAGTAATGCAGCGATTCATTTCATGTTTGACTAACGGGCCAAGATCTTGGTTGGTAAATGTTGTTTTCTTACCCTTGTAATGCCTTTCATTATGGCCAGTCATTACAGTCATATCTTGTAAATGACACTCACCACCCTCAGCACAAACTGGACAATCATGAGGATGATGAGTCATTAATGCTGCTATATTCTGTTCGCGAAATTCTTTCTCTGCAGGTTGTTGCATACTGACTCGCATGCCCTCAGTTACAGGTGTCATACAGGCAACTATCATTCTCCCTCGGGTGTCATTTTCGTCTTGGTATTGAGTCATTGCGCATTGCCGACAAGCGCCAACAGAACCCATGGCTGGGTGCCAGCAAAAATAGGGCAGGTCCAGTTTTAACGATAAGCTAGCCTGCAATAGGTTTTGCCCATCCTTAACGGTATATTGTTGGTCATCAATAAAAATTTTGGCCATAATCTAATGCCCGTGAGGGCACCCCTTGTGATCAATGTGCTGTTGAAAATCATCGGCGAAATATTTCATTCCACTACGCAGTGGTTCGACTGCACCCGGTGCGAGTGCACAGAAGGTTTTCCCTATCCACATAAATCCGCAGAGTTGTTGTAATGCGTCCAGATCGTCTTGTGTTCCCTGACCATCTTCAATACGACTCAAAATTTCCACTGCCCAGGGCAAACCATCTCGGCAAGGTGTACACCAGCCGCAAGACTCTTGAGCAAAGAATTTAAGCAAATTTAAGATCATGCCCACTGGACAATGTTTATCATCAAGAACAATCATCACTCCAGTACCCATTCGGCTTCCGACTTTGGATATAGCGTCATATTCCATGCGAGTATCGAGATGTTCGGGTAATAAGAAGTCGGTAGATGCGCCTCCAGGCAACCAGCCTCGGAGGGTTAAGTTGTCTTGCATGCTGCCGGATAATTCCAGAATGTGTCTGGCAGTAGTACCCATTGGTAGTTCCCACAATCCAGCGTTTTTTACTCGTCCACTGATACCGTAAATTTTAGTACCAGCGTCTGGGCCACCTGATAGCTCGGCATACCACTGTGAGCCATTTTTCAAAATGCCTGGTAAATTGCACAGGGTTTCACAGTTGTTAACTATCGTCGGACGGCCAAATAAACCGACAACTTGCGGAAAAGGTGGTTTGGCTCGAGGATTGGCACGTTTACCTTCCAGAGCATTAATCAGCGCCGTTTCTTCGCCGCAAATATAACGTCCGGCACTAGTATGTAGATGTAATTTAAGTGAATACTGCGTGCCATTGATGTTATTACCAAGCAAACCTGCGGCTTCAGCTTCATCGATAGCTTGCTGTAGACGGGTCGCACAGAGGCGATATTCTCCCCGCAAGAAAATATAAGCAACGTCTGCACCTATCGCGTAGGCTGCGATCATCATGCCTTCGATGAGTAAATGTGGAGCCCCTTCCATCAACCAGCGATCTTTGAAGGTGCCTGGCTCCATTTCATCTGCATTACACACCAAGTATTTATTTTTTGGCGCATCTTTTCCCATCGGCACAAAGCTCCACTTAATGCCTGTCATAAAACCAGCACCACCTCGACCTTTAAGTTGAGAATCGGAAACTTGTTTTTGAACCTCTTGAGGTTGCATATTCAAAGCGGTTTCAAATCCTTGGTAACCGCCGGTGGTTTTATAGGCATCAAGGTTTTGTGGATTGTCCAGATCAAGATACTGGCTAAGTGGCTTATCCATTTTGGCCTCTACTTAATCCCTGCATGAGATTATCCAGAGTTTCTATATTTAGGCTTTCAACTAGCTCGCCATCTAACATTAGGGCTGGCGCCTTATCACAACAGCCTAAACATACATTTGGCAGCAAAGTGATTTTTCCATCCTTTGTGGTTTGACCAAATTCAATATTGAGAGTGTTACGCAGATGGTTGGCAATAATTTGGTAATCATGTAACCAGCAGCTAATGCTGTCGCATAAGTGGATCACATGTTCTCCTACAGGTTGACGATAGATTAGATTGTAAAAAGTGGCGATCCCTTCTAATTCTGTGGCTGACATACCTAACATATTGGCTATGGCATACAGGCTTTCGTCACTTATCCAGCGGCGTTGTTTCTGAACAATTTGCAGGGCATCGATAGCCGCAGCGTGCCGACTTTCATACAAAGAACATTCATGTTCTATCGCATCGATTTCTGTTTGGCTAAGCACGTCGCGGTAATTAACCACTTGTTGCTTTGCAAGGTCGATTTGTAAAATTGGAATTTCGTTGCTCATCTGTCTACGTCCGCCATAACAAAATCTATACTGCCGATGGTTGCAATTAAATCCGCAATCATTTGGCCTTTTGCCATGACTGGGATCATTTGCAAGTGTGGAAAGGAAGGGGTACGAATGTGGGTGCGATAGCTGATAGTGCTGGCGTCACTCGTGATGTAATAGGCGTTACTGCCTTTGGTGGCTTCTACTTCCATCATCGCTTCACCAGCCGGTATAACGGGCCCCCAACTCACTCCTAAAAAGTGCGGGATTAGCGTGTCTATATCCTGCATAGTGTGTTCTTTGGGAGGTGGTGTGGTTAACACATGATCCGCTTTGTATGGGCCTTCTGGCATGTTGTTTACACACTGACGTATAATGCGCATGCTTTGACGGATCTCTTCTACCCGCACCGCACATCTATCGTAACTATCGCCTCGTGTACCAACAGGTACATCAAACTCAAAGTTTTCATAACCACTATAAGGTCGTTTTTTACGTAGATCCCAATCAAATCCTGTTGCGCGAAGTCCTGGCCCTGTTACACCCCAGTCAATAGCTGTGGCTGTGTCGTAAGCGCCTATTCCAACGGCTCGTTTTTTAATAAGGCTGTTTCGCATTACCATTTGGTCGTAATCGGCCATACGTGCAGGCATATAATCTAGCCATTCAGTGACCATCTTGTCCCACCCTTTAGGCAAGTCAGCGGCAAGTCCACCAATTCTGAACCAAGCTGGATGCATTCTCGCGCCAGTAATAGCTTCAACGATGCCGAACAACTTTTCGCGGTCAACAAACATGTAAAAAATAGGTGATAACGAACCGATATCCTGAGCGAAGGTGCCGTAAAATAGAAGATGACTTAGAATGCGATACATCTCACACATCATCACTCTAACGACCTTGACCCTTTCTGGCACAACGATGCCCGCTAGTTTCTCCACGGCCATGACGTAGGGTAAGTTATTCATCACCCCACCCAAATAATCAATTCGGTCTGTGTAAGGAATATACGAATGCCAGCTTTGACGTTCGGCCATTTTTTCCGCACCACGATGGTGGTAGCCGATATCGGGTATGGCTTCAACGATTTCTTCGCCATCTAGTTGCAACATGATCCTAAATACACCATGCACACTAGGATGATTTGGACCTAAATTCAGCCACATGAATTCTTCAGAATTACCCTGTGGTTTTAGCCCCCAGTCAGCTGGATTAAATTTTAATGCTTCCTGTTCAAGATCTCGAATGTCATCGGGTAAGCTGTATTCACCCATTTCAGTCGCTCTTGCTGGGTGGGTTTTACACAGTGGATGACCTTGCCAAGTGGTAGGCATCATAATCCGGCGTAAACAAGGATGATCTGTAAATTTTACTCCGAATAAATCCCACACCTCACGTTCATACCAATTTGCATTTGGCCAAATAGAACTGATACTGGATACTTCCTTTGCATCCATTGTTAGAGCAACCTTGATGCGTAAATCTTGGTTACGGGCGTAGGAGCGCAATAAATACACCACGGTAAAATCCCGTCGATGGGGGATGACATTATGTTGGCGAGTAGTTTCGTCGATGGCTGTTAAATCAAACAGAAAATCAAAAGGTTTTTCTAGTTTGAAACGTAATACTTCACATAAGGTTTTTAGATCTGCTGCGGTTGCCCATATCGTTGGGATATCATCTGCAGTCTTTTCTTCATGCAATGCTGCACTCGTTAACCAAGGTTGGATTTCACCAAGTAAATCAGGCGTTGAATTTGCTGGCATGATTAAACTCTATCCGGTGGCGTTAAATCCCGAGTTCGCATACGCTGGGCGTTATGTATGTCTCGTTGGCTGGGTTTCTCTATTTGGCTGACACTCTGTTCCCCAACCACCCAACTTAATGGCCGCTGTTCACGACCAATTGATTCTTGTAATAACATCAAGCCTTGCATCAAAGCTTCTGGTCGGGGAGGGCATCCAGGTACGTACACATCAACAGGTAATATTTTATCAACGCCTTGTACAACTGAATAAATGTCATACATACCGCCTGAATTAGCGCAGGAACCCATAGAAATAACCCATTTAGGTTCGAGTAATTGATCGTATAAATGTTTTACTACCGGCGCCATTTTACGAAATACTGTGCCAGAAATAACAATAAGGTCTGCTTCACGAGGCGTAGCTCTTATTACTTCTGCACCAAAGCGGGCTATATCATGGCGGGCGGTAAAACTGGTGGCCATTTCTACGTAACAGCATGATAAACCGAAGTTAAATGGCCAGACAGAATTTTTTCTGCCCCAATTAACCATGTTGCTAAGAGTGGTAAAAATAACGTTTTTCTTGATGTCTTCTTGTACACTTTCATCTATAACGGGGATTTTTTGTGGCACTATATTGGGGTCCGAGAGATTCCAATCCATTAACGTTGCTCCGGTAGATGTCTTTTTAGAATGTTAAGGGCGCCAATACGCCACAAGTAAATGAGGGCGACTAACAGGATAATCATAAACACTAATGCCTCTATAAAGCCGGTCACACCAACCTGTTCAAAGGATATTGCCCAAGCAAAAAGATATAATGTTTCAAGGTCGAATATGACGAAAAAAATTGCGTATAAAAAGAAGTGATTAGCAAACTTAACCCTAGCGTTTCCTAAGGATAAAATGCCTGATTCATAGGGGAGATGAGTTGAATGGCCCTTTGTTCTTGGACCTAATAGAGACGATACAAACATAACTCCTACTAATAACAACAGAGTAAAAGTGAAGTACAGTATTATAGGCCATAGTTCGGCCAACGCTTGAATCATGTTAATTACCCCAAAATCGTTTTATGTCTTTTCGATAGTTATTTTCGAAATTTACACTTTTTTGGACTCACCATTTACAACGCCTAAAAGTGTTGGTCTACATGTTTTAATTCTGAAACGTTTCTTTTACACATCCATCATTGAATAGATATCGATGGATAACTTCTTTTTCTCTTCCATCATGTGCTGATGTAGGTTTTCGAATAATTCCTGCACTAGTTCACAGTCAACGATCTCTTGCATCTCTGTGTAAAGATGACAAAAATAATCGTCAAAAGCCGTAGCCATTATTTCTACGTTATCAGTACTGATTTGAGCTGCATTAAACTGAGTTACAAACAATTCCTCAACACTGTGCTCGTGGTCAAATTGAAAATAAGTATTCAGTATTTTGTCTGGCGCTTTCTCAATGTAAGCTTGCAAAGAGTGTGACTGTTCTGACTCATGTTTGACCAAAGTGTTGAGTAACATCTTGACTCGTTCACTTTTAGCTTCATGGGATAATGCGGCGTAAAACTCACCAGTGCGGGCATGCAATTGTTGATTATGCAGGAGCAATTCATGTACCTGAGAAAAGTTACTCATCAATCTCTTTCCTATTGCAAAACACATGTTTTTAACAAGCTTAAAAAACTTACAAGAAACAACATAAATTTTTACATTAAATTTACATTAGCCTAATATTTAATCAGAAGATACTGATAATTGTATATATTTTGCACTAAATATATTTGGTATGAATTTTGATTATGTTTGTTTTGATAGATTTTCAACCCTTTTCTTCACTTAACTTTATGTGTCACGGGACTTCCGCTATGGGTTCCAGTTTGGCTCTATTTTAGATTGTTGGTGTTTTTAAAGAGGATTTATTGAGAAGTTTAATGAAGCATAAAATAATTGTTTTACAGAAAATTACATTAGCTGTTCTTATCAAAAACTTTACGCATCATCATTAAAATACTTTATGTTATTTAGATGAAATTTTACTATGGCTTGAACAAAAATATAATGACTAGAAGCAACTGATTTAAATTTTGCTCCTTCTAGGCCTTCAATATTAATCGCTATTTTTGAAAGTGGGAGATACAAAAACCTGCAGTCTGCAAAGCAAGTTAATTTACAATTATATTGCCCTCACTTATGGTCTTAACATTTCACAGGTGATACAAATCCATGGGGTTTAATCGCCAAAACATCGCAATTGAGTTTATCGATTACATGTTCTGCAGTATTTCCAATTAATGCGGCTGAAATACCTTGTCTGCCAACTGTACCTAGTACCACTAATTCTGCGTCTAAGCGGTTAGCATACTTAGGGATCACGTCCTCTGGTAAACCTATATCTACATGACAGTGTTCTTTACTTATATGATGTTTTTCACTGTGAATATGCATACATTGTTCATGATGCTGTTTGGCTGATTCATCGTAAGTAGTGGGATCAAACTCTGGTATTTCGATGACAATATTAGCTGGTGTGCCAGGATATGAATTAACTAAATGTACATTTGATGATAATAACTTAGCAAAATGTAAAGCTTGTTTAGTTATTTCTTCGTTCAACGAAATGTGCTCTTCAACATCCACTCCTACATTTACTGCTGCAATAATTTGACCACCAATAGGCCAGTCATGCTCCTTTACCAGTAACACTGGTACAGGTGCTTTACGCATAATATGCCAGTCGGTGGGAGTGAAAATAACAGATTTTAATGTATCGTGTTGCTGTGTACCTTTAACAATTAAATCGTAGCCTTTGTCTATCACTTCATAAATAATGCTTTCATATGGGCGATTATGCCAGACGATTTTCACGTCAATACTTACTCCTTGAGTACTAAATTGTTCTGATACTAAGTTAACCAACCAATCAGTTCTATCATCGATCACTGCTTGGCGCATATTCTCTCGTTCATCCATCGACAACATGGTGGTCATTTCATACGAAAAATCATAAATAGTTAAAAATGCAGTAACACTTGCACCATTAATATTGGCGATTTCGATTGCTCTAGCTAATGACTTTTGAGTGGACAGTTCTGGCTCGATTACAGCTAATATTTTCTGATAATTCATATGTAATTCCGATCTAAAATTAATAATCAAGAAGATAACTAAGCTTATGAAACTATTTAATATTTTACCAGTTGTTATACTGATTAGTATTATTCATTAAAAAGGATGTGAGATTATTGAATAGAACCGGAGATGGCTTGAAATAGTTGGAAGGAAGCGAATATCATCAATAATAAACCCATCAAAGTTTTTGATTTGGGATTTTGGATCACTTGTTGAATTTTGTTAAAACCAGTAGCCATTAAGATCATTATTGGTAATGTGCCTAAACCAAAACCAGCCATAATAACCCCACCGTTAAGCGCCGAACCACTTGCTAAAGACCAAGTTAGCACTGAATAAACCAATCCACAGGGTAACCATCCCCAAATCATGCCGTAGGGTAGGGCGTGTAAGGGACTTCTAAACGGCAATAACTTTTTTGAGTAAGGATGAATAAGTTGCCAAAACCTACTGCCAAGTTTTTCAATTTTACTTAGCCCTTGCCACAAGCCCGCAATGTATAACCCCAAAACAAACAGAAATATACCGCTAACAAATTGTAGAATAACAATACCTTGAGCTATTTGTTGTGCAAACAATTTCCCAGCCCAGCCAGTGATAGCTCCGGCTAAAACATAACTGAATATTCGCCCAAAATTATAGGCTAGGGTGTAAGGTAACATCGAGGAATTTTTTGGTACGGCGTAAGCAAAAGCACCTACAATACCGCCGCACATACCCACGCAATGTACGCCGCCAGCTAAGCCAATTAACAACGCCGAAATAAAGCTTAAATCAGTCATGCTTTCCAGGTGTTTTTGTATTTTGATTGTTTGCTTTTTTAGGAAGATCATCATCAAACAAAATACTGCTACCGTGTCGTTCTAGGTCTTCAAATTGATTTGATTTAACAGCCCAAAAAAACACACCTATTGCAATACACACCAATAAAATTGCAATAGGGATCAACACGTAAATAATACTCAAAATTAAATCGTCCTACTTTAAAAGCCTAATAGAATTAGCTACTACAATTAGAGAGCTTAATGACATACCAACTACTGCCATCCAAGGGCTTAAAAAGCCTGTCACTGCGAGGGGCAACACTAATAGATTATAGCCTAGTGCCCAACCCATATTTTGGATGATTTTAGCTCTACAACGTTTTGCTATCGCGAAGACTACACTGATTTTTTCTAAAGAATTATCTAATAAAATGACATCAGCCGATGATTTAGCAAGGTCAGAACTTGCACCTAATGTGACTGATACATCTGCTTGGGCTAAAACAGGTCCATCATTAATACCATCACCTACCATAAGCACAACATGGTTATTGTTTTGGGCTTTTTGAACCACATGTAGTTTATCTTCAGGTGTTTGTTGTGCTAACCAGTTGGGTATATTAAGTGAATTAGCTACAGTTTTTACCACAGACGGTATATCACCGCTGAGTAAGGTAAGATGATTAACCTTAATTTTTTTAATCATCTGTGCACTTCCGGTGCGAACTTTATCAGTTAACAAAAATCCACAGAGTAACTTATCATTTGTGCTCAGAAACACGTTACAACCAAGTATATCTTTTGGTACGGCGAGGCCAACAAAGCTAACTGAGCCTAATTTGAAGTGTATTCCATCTATTTTACCTTCTACACCTTGGCCTATTTTTGAGGAGAAATCTGATACTTGGAGTGTGTTAGTGATGTCACTAAAAGCTTTAGCTATCGGGTGTGATGAATATTGTTCTAAACTAGCTGCAAGTTGCAAACATCGATTTTTGTTCTGGCCTGGTACGCTAATACAATCTGCTAGTGTAAATTTGCCTTCCGTCAAAGTGCCTGTTTTATCTAAGGCAACCCAATCCACTTTTGATATTTTCTCTAAGGCATCAGCACGCTTTAGCAAAACTCCTTTGCTGTTTAAATGAGCGACTGCGCAAGACAGGGCTGAGGGGGTGGCCAATCCTAGGGCACAGGGGCAGGTAGCAATTAGTATTGAAATGGTCACCCACAATGCTTGAGAGGGATTTATTTGCAACCAAATAATATAGCTGCTCAAGGAAATTACCAGCACTGCTAAAACAAAGTATTGAGAAAATTGGTCAGCTAAACTGGCTATTTTGGGCTTACTCAATAATGCTTGGTTTTGTAATAGACTAATTTGATTAAGCATTGAGCCTTTCAGTGATTTTGTTACTTTTATTGTAAGGGTGCCTAATTGATTCACAGAACCAGCAAAAACTGTTTGTCCTGATGATTTACTGACTAATTTAAACTCCCCAGTTAACATCGCTTCATCTAATTGGCCTGCGCCTTCTATAATGATTCCATCCACTGGTACCATTTCCCCGGATTTAACTAATACAAGCTGTTCTACCATCAAAGATTTTGCTAGGACAGGCGTGATTTGTTTGCCTTCTACTAAATTGGCGGTTGTAGGCATGTATTCCAACATATTGGCAGACAGCTGAGAGGCTTTGTACCTCGCACTGTGCTCCAAATATCGGCTAATCAGTAGGAGAAATACAAACATACACAAGGATTCAAAATAGGTTTGGCCGTTATTTTGTACTGTGGCAAATACCCCTGAAACGTAGGTTAAACTTAACGCCAGAACAATAGGAACATCCATGTTGACGACTTTTGCACGAAGTGCTCGCCAAGCACTAGAATAGAATTCTGCAGCTGAATAGAGAATAACTGGGGTGGTTAACAGCAAACTAATCCAATTAAAGTATTGTTTAGTTTGTGCATCAATATGCCCAAACAAGTCAAAAAACACGCCTATATTTAACATCATGACTTGCATAGTCATTAAACCAGCTAAGCCTAAGCGTTTTAGAAATGCCTTGTTTTCTTGCCTAAATGACGCTTCATGTTGTTCCGGTTGAAATGGTTTTGCATGGTAACCAATTTTTTCTATATGGCTTAGGATTTGGCTGAGTTTTAAGTGCTCATTATTCCAAGTGATACTTGCTCGTCTGGCGGATACATTAACACCAACCTTCATAATACCAGTTAATTTAGCTAGTTGCTTTTCGATTAGCCAGCCACAAGCAGCACAGTTAATACCACTAATAGTTAATTGTATTTCGCTTGCATCATCTTGAATTTCAACAAATTCTTGCAAAATACTATCATCATCAAATACCTTGAGCGTCTGTAGCATTTCATATTCGTTCTCTTGCGCTTTTTCGGCAAACTCGCTTCGATAATGATAATAATCTTCCAAACCATTATTAACGATTGCCTCAGCGACTGCGCAACACCCAGGACAACAAAAAGATTGTTGATTGCCAAATACATTAGTGTGGTAGTTAAGTTGTGGGGCTATAACTAGATCACAATGAAAACACTTAGTCTGCATTCTGCTTAGGGCTTTAAGTCAAATGGACTTGTTTGCGGCAGAGAAATTACTTTTTGAATTTTCCAATTTTCATCAAACGGATGTAAACTTAATTTCCATTTACCCGTAACATCAGTCACTAAAGGAGCACGATATAGGCCTTTTGCGTCACGTAATAAAGTGACTGAAAAATCTTTGAATTTTTGTGTCGAATGAAAAAAATCTAATGTTAGGGCACCATCATTGTCTGGAATACCGCTTGTAAACGATACTTCAACATAATCTGAAAACACTTGAACTTTAGTTGATATACCAAGAACTTTGGCCTGTTGTAATTTTTTGATCTTAAGGTTGATAGATCTACCTTCTTTATAGTAATCGTCAATAACCATGCTGTCTTCGCTATTAAAAGCGAAATTCATCATAGTAAAACTAAGCACCATGGATGAAAGCGGCACAACTATAAGAAACCAAGGCCAGAATTGTTTGTACCAAATTTTTGGGGTGTTAGATTGCATGAAAAAAAACTACTCAAAGTTAAAAGAAACCTAAAAAAGCCCCGTAAATACGGGGCTTTCAGTATAACACTTGGTTACTACTTGTCTTGTGACAAACTGTAAACGTATGCACTCACTAAATGGATTTTCTTTTCACCTAGTGTTGTTTTAAATGAAGGCATTACACCATTGCGACCATGTCTAAGGGTTTCTGTCAGCACTTTTTCAGTGCCGCCATATAACCAAATTTGATCGGTTAGGTTAGGCGCGCCTAATAATTGATTGCCCTTACCATCTTGGCCATGACAGGCCGCACAGATAGCAAATTTAGCTTGGCCAGCGTCTACCTTTGTTTGTTGCAAATCAGGTCTATTACTTAGGCTTAATACATAAGCAACTAATTCTTCTATGCCTGTCTCACCCATAGAATCTAATTGAGCTGGCATCATACCTTGGCGACCATTAATTAAAGTCTCAGTGATTTTTTCAGGTGTTCCACCATACAACCAATCATCGTCGGTTAAATTTGGAAAACCCCTTTGACCACGGGCATCAGAACCATGACATTGTGAACAATTTTGACTAAACAAACGTTGACCTATTTTTAATGCTTCCGGATCTTGGGCTAATTCAGTAATAGGTTGTTGGTAATATCCATCAAAGATAGGTGCAAAAAGTTCATTTGCAAATTCTACTTCTCTATCATATTGATTAATTACGCCGTTGGTTTTATTTGCTTCTACAGCAGCCCTAGATTCAGCCAATGATTTGATAGTTTGGTTAGAACTTTGCCAATTCCAAAGACCTTTATAGTTACCCAAACCAGGGTATAAGACTAAATAAATAAGACCCCAAACGATACAAATGTAGAATAATATCGTCCACCAACGGGGTAGCTGGTTGTTGAGTTCGATGATGCCATCAAACTCATGGTGCATGTCGTCACCTTCTTCTACGCCAGTTTTATTCTGTAAACACCAACGTAGTAATAAATAACAACCTAATATTGACCCCAGTGTAATCACAGAGATCCAGAT
>NZ_CAJWCF010000013.1 GCF_913020055.1 uncultured Paraglaciecola sp.
TGTCTACAGTAATATTTACTTTATTATTCATTGACTTTTTTGACACTGCAGGAACGTTGACATCAGTTGCAAACGTTGCTGGTAAAGTTGATAAACAAGGTAAACTTCAGGACATCAATAAAGCTATGTTATCTGATAGTGTTGGTACAGTTGCA
The DNA here is from genome assembly GCF_913020055.1 of uncultured Paraglaciecola sp. Taxonomy (GTDB): domain Bacteria; phylum Pseudomonadota; class Gammaproteobacteria; order Enterobacterales; family Alteromonadaceae; genus Paraglaciecola. The sequence continues at coordinate 156 of NZ_CAJWCF010000013.1, forward strand.
GGTGCAATGATGGGAACAACAACTGTTACAAGTTATGTAGAGTCTGGCGCTGGTGTAAAAGCTGGTGGTAGAACAGGAATGACCTCTCTTGTAATTGGATTGTTATTTTTAGCATGTATATTTTTTGCTCCTTTAGCAACTAGTTTACCAAAACAAATTGATGGTGCTGCTTTATTATTTGTTTCAGTTTTATTTGTTAGAAATATTACTGATATCGAATGGGACGATATTGGAGAGTCTGCTCCAGCAATTTTAGCTATGATTGCAATGCCTTTAACCTACAGTATTAGTAATGGTATTGCTTTAGCATTTGTATCTTATGCTTTAATTAAAATATTTACTGGTAAGTTCTCAACAACTTCACCAGCGATATTTGTTATTGCAATACTAAGTGTTATTAGTTTTGCAGTTGCTTAAAAATATTTAATAGGGCTAGTGTAAACTAGCCCTATTCATTAATTTCTCTTAATAATTTCTTCAATAGATAATTCTTCGTAGTGCTCAGTGGGTTGCACAATCCATGGATCTGTATCTAATCTTATTGGACAAAAGTCTGGCTCAAAAGTAGATGATTTCTTTTTCCACAAACAAGCTGTTTTAACTTCTTTAATGTAATCTTTAGTTGGGCCATAATTTTTTAACCACTCTATACTTTTATTTAATGTTAACCCTGTATCCGAAAGATCATCAACTAAAAGCACTTTATTATAGTCTTTGCTCTCAGCTAAAGAGCTAATTTCTCTTGCAAACATTAGTTGGCCTTGTTTATCTTCCATGCCCTCTCCAGAGTAACTTTGGATAACTATATATGCGGTTGGTAATTTCAAAATTCTTGAAAGGATGTCCAAAATTGGAGCAGCACCTCTCATTATTCCTACTAAAACTGTAGGTTTATATTTTTCATAAATCTCAATTGCTAACTTTTCAACAATTTTGTTATACTCATCAAAAGTGATAATTAATTTGTCAGCCATGAATTTTACTATCATAACTAAAAAATTTTAAAAGGGAGAAATAATGAAAGCGTATTGGATCAGTTTATATGTCAAAGTTGAAAATCAAGATAATTTAAAAAAATATGCAGAAACAGTAACACCAATTATCAAAAGTTTTGGAGGAGTTCCCCTGGTAAGAGGTGGAAATCACAAAACATTTGAGTATCACGATGTGAGAACCAGTCTAAAGGCTGGGGGTAATATTGCTTCAAAGCACTAATCAATCGGTTGGCATTACGACGTTTATCATCAATCAACGACCGGCGTTGCTCAACTAAATGATTGAGCATGCGAGTCTCATCACTGTTGGGTTTAAGTGGTTTTACTTGCTTTGGATAGTGCATCATCATATCCAAAGCAAGCTCTGCATCAGACGGATCGTCTTTCGCCCCACTTGGAAACATGGCTTGTCGATATCGAGCAAGTGTTAAACCATGAATAGGAAAGACGGTGACAAATGAATACTTCTGCAAGGCATACACAATTGGACCTTTATTCAATTCAAGCACAACGGCGATGTTACCTTTCACTTGTTTATGTAAGTCGACTAGCCATTGCTCAATGGCTGCAGGCGTATGCTCAATAACGTAATAGTGACGCTCATCAACCTCGCCAACCTGAACACATACGTCGTGTTTCTTATCCGCCCAATCCAACCCAACATAAGCGGCAAACTTAACCTTCATATCATTCATGACAAATCTCCTACTAGTGAAATCTGTTATGTACCCTTTACTCTTCGAAGCAAATATAGACAGTCTTGTTTGAAGCACGCCCTGAGGATTCGTTGTAAGTAAAAGAACCTGTTGCATCGAAAGCAAACCGGGAATTATCAAGTAATATAGGCTCGAAATTCGTATGCAACAAGCACATAACCTTAATCATCATAATCGATGAATATTTAAGGTTGAATAACTATATTTAGGCTCGAAACTGCCTGTCAGACAACTTCTGCTCAATGACGGCAAATGACACAATGCAGATGGCTAATGCCTAACGCTTTATTTGAATTCAAAGCCTCGTATTTGCGGGGCTTGTTGTTGTTTTCAAACTTTGCTGCCAAAGACAGAATTTAGACAACCTGCCCAGCTACCCAACCTGAACTCCAAGCCCACTGGAAATTGTAGCCACCTAGCCAACCTGTCACATCTACCACTTCGCCGATAAAATATAGGCCTTCAATGTCTTTCGCCATCATGGTTTTGGATGAGAGTTGGTCGGTATCTACGCCGCCAAGGGTGACTTCTGCTGTGCGATAACCTTCGGTGCCGTTGGGTTTGAGTTGCCACTGGTGAAAGGCCTGGGCTGCTTGTTCGAGTTGTTTGCCTTGGTATTGTTTAAGGGGTTTATTTTCAATGCCTAAGTAAGGTAAAGCCGCTTGCACATAACGTTTGGGGTAGTGATTGGCCAGCGCAGTACTGAGTTGCACGTCTGGTTGGCTTTGTAGTGTTTTTTGTAAGTCAGCGAATAGGTCGCCATTTGGGAATAAGTCGAATTCGACGGCTTGGCCTGGCTCCCAAAATGAGGATATTTGTAATACCGCAGGGCCACTTAGACCTCGATGGGTAAACAGAATGTTTTCGTTGAAACTGGTGTTGTTGCAACTGGCGCTGGCATCCAGTGAGATACCACTTAGTTCGGATAACACTTTTTTGTCTTGTTCGTGCAAAGTAAATGGCACCAAACCGGCTCGGGTAGGTTTCACATCTAAGCCAAACTGCTCAGCCACTTTGTAACCAAAAGGGCTAGCACCGAGTTTTGGCATAGATAACCCACCCGTGGCAATCACCAAGGACTCACACTGGTACTGGCCTTTGGCAGTGTTGAGTGTGTAGCCAGACTCAGTTTTTTCAATTGATAAAATTTCGCATTGATTGGTTACTGTGACATCTGCTTTTTTGCATTCTTCTAACAGCATATTTAAAATATCTTTGGCGCTGTCATCACAGAACAGTTGGCCTAGGGTTTTCTCGTGGTAGGCGATACCGTATTCGGCCACTAAACCTATGAAGTCCCATTGGGTATAACGGCTTAAAGCTGATTTACAGAAATGGGGATTGTCTGATAGAAAATTTTCGTGGCTGGCGTACATGTTGGTGAAGTTACAGCGACCACCACCCGACATCAGGATTTTGCCACCTAGGCGTTTGGCATGGTCGAGTACCACCACATCACGACCCCGTTTGCCGGCTTGTGCAGCACAAAATAAACCCGCAGCTCCGGCACCAATTACAATCACATCTACGTTTTTCAATTACTTACCTACTAGTTACCACAGCCCATGTTCAGGGCTGGATTATAGGGTATAAACCCGTGGTTAATAAGATCCCATTGTTGGATTTTTAATGCTGATTGGTATAACCACGCTCAAGTCACAAAGACGCAAATCGTTTTGTATGTACATCAGTGCTGCCAAACAAATATTGAATAGTGGTTAAACGTTTGAATATATGACCCACATCCAGTTCGTCAGTCATGCCTATGCCACCGTGTATTTGAATTGATTCACGACCCACCAAGTTGGCCGCTTTTCCAATACGGCTTTTCGCCGCTGACAATGCTTTGGCATCAAGACCGTCATTGCTATCCATTTTTAATACTGCCATTAATAGTATAGATTTAGCTTGTTGGTGTTCGATAAACATATTCACCATGCGGTGTTGCAGAGCTTGGAATGAACCAATAGTACGACCAAACTGTTTACGGGTTTTTGCGTATTCTAAGGTGCGTTCGTGGGCGATTTGCATCGCACCTACCGCTTCGGCGCAAATGGCTAATGTCGCTTTGTCGATAATAGTGTTGATGGCAGGCAAAGCGTTATCTTGCTCACCCAACAATCCAAGGGTAGGGGTGTTATCAAACCAAATGTCAGCCGCTTGATGGCCATCTACATTTGCATAACCTTCACGTTTAACACTGGCATGCTTCGCATCAACAAGAAATAAACTAATGCCATTGTTGTCGCTGGTGTCACCCGAGGTACGCGCTGCCACCACTAGTGTTTCTGCATGGTTACCATTTAACACCACAGATTTATGGCCATTAAGCACAAACTCGCCCTTTTCACCGTTTTTTTCGGTTGCGCTACATTTTACGTTGTTTAAATGATAACGACTTTGTGGCTCTGCATAGGCAAAAGCCATTTGTAATTCACCGGCCATGATCTTAGGTAAGTACTCGTCTTTTTGCTGTTGATTACCCGCTAAGGCAATTAACCCGCCAGCCATAACGGCAGTGGCAATAAAAGGTTCAACTACAATGCCTTTGCCAAACTCTTCCATGACGAGAGCAAGGTCGGTCATAGAGCCACTTAATCCGTCATTGTCTTCGGAAAATGGCAGCATTAACCAGCCTAACTCTGCAAATAGCTGCCAATTTTTTTGGCTGTAACCGGCTGTTGATGCAAGAATTTTGCGACGTGTATCAAAATCGTAATCACTGCGGATAAACTTCGAAACACTGTCTTGAATCATTTGTTGTTCGCTACTTAACGAAAAGTCCATAATAAACTCCTAATACTAATTTAAAGGCCTAAAACGGCTTTGCTAATGATGTTAGTTTGAATTTCGTTACTGCCACCATAAATGGATGCTTTGCGGTTATTGAAGTAACGTAATGCACTGTTAGCGGCCATCTTAGGACCAATATGCTGACCGTCAAATTCATCATTAAATTGATGAGGAACAAATGGCATTGAGTAATAACCAGCCACTTCGACAAATAATTCATCGATAGCTTGGATAATTTGGGTACCGACAATTTTTAAGATTGAAGACTCTGGTCCAGGTGCTTGGCCTGTGCTGATTGCAGAGAGTGTGCGCAATTCAGTATATTCCAAGGCTAATAAATCAATTTCTACATTCGCGACTTTTTGCGCAAAAATAGGATCGTCGAGTAATTTATTCACGCCATCATCAGATGATTCAGCCAGTTCTTTTAATTGTACTAAGCGATCCTTAGAATTGGCCACGCGTGCAATACCCGTTCGCTCATGGGTTAATAAAACTTTAGCGTAAGTCCAACCTTGGCCTTCAGCGCCAATTAGATTGTTTGCTGGCACACGTACTTCATCAAAATGCACTTCGTTCACTTCATGTTTACCATCAATAGTAATAATCGGTGAGACCGTAATTTTGGGATCGTGCATGTTAATGAGTAGAAAACTGATTGCTTCTTGGTTTTTTGCGCTGGGTGGTCCTGTTCGTACTAAGCAGAATATCCAGTCTGCATGTTGGCCTAAGGTCGTCCAAGTTTTTGTGCCGTTAACCACATATTCATCGCCGTCTTTTACCGCAGTGGTGCGAACGCCTGCAAGGTCAGAGCCTGCTCCAGTTTCTGAATAACCCTGACACCACCATACTTTACTGGCCAATATATCTGGCAAAAAGCGCTGTTTTTGTTCGTCATTACCAAAGGTATAAATAACAGGTGCAACCATTTTCAAACCAAATGGGATCACATCAGGGGCGCCTGCTTTGGCACATTCATTGGCAAAAATATATTTTTGAGTGCTACTCCACCCCGTTCCACCATGTTCGACCGGCCAGTTAGTCGCGGCCCAGCCTTGGGTGTACAGTATTTGTTGCCACTGAACATATTCTTCTTTTGTTAGGTGTAAGGCTTTTTTTGTTTTTATGGCGAAGTCTTTTGGCAATTTTTGTTGCAAAAATTGGCGCACTTCTTGTTGAAAGTCTTTTTCTTCAGCGGTGAAATCTAAATTCATTTTGCAAACCCTTCTTTGTACTTAATCTATTGAAAATCTTTGACCATATTTCTGGCAATTATCATTTGTTGGATCTGTGTTGTACCTTCGTACAATCTAAATAATCTGACATCACGATATAACCTTTCTACTGCGTATTCGGAAATGTAGCCTGCACCGCCATGTATTTGTACGGCTTTATCCGCTACTCGGCCCACCATTTCAGTGGCAAATAATTTACAACACGAAGCTTCAGTTGTAATTTTGTTGCCCAAGTCTTTTTGTCTTGCTGCATCAAGTACCATACATTTTGCAGCGTAAGCTTCGGCTTTACTGTCAGCTAACATAACTTGGATCATTTGGTGTTCAGCAATGGGTTTACCAAATTGTGTTCTGTCGATAGCGAATCTTAATGCATCGTTAATTAAACGTTCGGCAATACCCACACTCAAGGCTGAAATATGTAAGCGACCTTTGTCTAATACTTTCATTGAGGTAATAAAACCTTTACCCGCTACACCACCAATAATATTTTCGGCGGGCACATGGCAATCCTCGAAAATCACATCACAGGTATGTGAACCCTGCTGACCCATTTTTTTATCTTTGGGACCCAATGTAATGCCCGGTGTAGACGCGTCTACAATAAAAGCAGATATGCCTTTAGCACCTTTTATAGAGGGATCGGTTCGTGCCATCACGGTAAATGTGCCTGCTCTGGGTGCATTAGTAATAAAACGTTTTGTTCCATTAATAATATACTCATCGCCCTTTTTAATTGCGCTGGTTTTGACTGCGCCGGCGTCAGAACCTACGTCTGGTTCGGTTAAACAAAAAGATCCAATAAGCTCACCAGAGGCGTATTTAGGTAGGTAAGTGAGTTTTTGTTTTTCTGTACCGTCAAACACAATGGCGGCTGAACCAATACCATTGTTGGTACCTATAAGGGAACGAAAAGCCGGAGATGTTCTGCCTAATTCCATGGCCACTAAGACTTCTTCTTCCATGGTCAGGCCCAAACCACCGTACTCTTCTGGGATCGTCATACCAAACAAACCCATCTCTTTCATTTCTTGAACAATATCATCTGGGATAGCATCGTTTTCTGCTACTTCATTTTCCGCAGGGACTAAACGCTCTCTAACGAATTTTGAAATACTGTGCAGAAATTGATTCAACATTTCTGTATCGCGAATCACTTTAATCCTCACTAAAATGACTGTATTCCGCACAGTGGAACAAAAAACCATAAAAATATCAAGATGCAATCATAACTAATTCCCTAGATATTCTGCTAAAGATGATCGGGTTCGACCTTTATATACATTTGCAATGTATCTTGGGTCTTAAACTTGCTAAGTTTGAAAGATAAAGGCTGGAGCTAATAGTTACTGAGAAACTAGCCAATAGGATAACAATCACCTTTGTCGAGTACATTTGATGCTACCTGCAAATAGCCTAAAAAAACATTGTAAAATTAAATTCCGCAATGCAGAATTGACAGGCTGTTTTACTACGCTAATTACTGTCGTGGCAATAATAAATAATGACAACTTGTATTAGAATGAGTGCTTAAACCATTTTGGATAGGTGCTTCCTGGGTGGCCAATTATCTATGCGGAATGGAATTAATGTCGAAACTAACAGAATTAGAGTTATTAGCTGACTTAGAAAAAATAAGCTATCACGAGCGTTATCTTTGTAAAACCACATACGATGTTTTTTGCCATGGGGCAGATGAATACCCGTCTAATATAGCCATAGTTGAACACGTTACTGCTACTCGAGATGAAGTCCCTAAAAAACTCACTTTTAATTCCTTAGTCGAAAAAATCAATCAAACAGCTAACCTATATCAATCATTCGGCGTTGAACGTACCGATGTGATTTCTATTTTATTACCTAATATGTCTGAAACTCATCTGAGTATATGGGCATCTCAAGCTGTAGGCATTGCCAACCCCATAAACTACCTTCTGCAAGTTGAGCATATCGTTGAAATATTGAACGAGGTTAAGTCAAAAGTGCTAATCACTGTTTCACTAGATGAAACAACTGAATTAGGTAAAAAAGTACATGAAATTATTCAAAGTGTGCCTTCTTTGGAACATGTACTTTTAGTTGATGGAAGTATGGCTGAAATCAGTAACAAAAAGATAACGGTGACTGATTTTAATAGTGCAATAGCGACGCAATCTAGTGATAGGTTAGCGCAACCCTTACAACCTGAGGGTGAAGACATTGCCATGTATTTCCATACGGGAGGTACAACAGGTCGCCCTAAAATTGCCAAACTATCCCATGACAATATTAGTTTTGTGGTGCAAGTGTATGCAGGGTTTAATGCTTATCATGGTCAATCTCCAGTACTCAATGCATTGCCTCTATTCCATGTGTTTGGTGTAATTGCCGCTAGTTTAGCCATGTTTATTGCAGGTCGCACTGTGGTGACTATGACTCCACAAGGATTTAGAAATCCAAATACAGTCAAGAACTGGTGGTATTTTGTGAATCAGTACCAAGTGTGTTGGTTTCCAACTGTGCCCACCATCATGTCTATTTTATTGCAGCAACCCGAAGAAAAAATTGATCTCAGGTGTTTTAAACATGCGGCTTGCGGATCTGCGCCTTTGCCTATTGAGTTAAAGTTATCCTTTGCAGAAAAATTTAATTGTAATGTGACCAATGGTTACGGCATGACTGAATCATCCTGTTTGATAGCCAGAGTATTGCCTGACTATGATGTTGAAGGGGTGTCAGTGGGCAATGGCATACCTTACAGCCGAGTCATAGCTGCCGAAGTTATCGACAATAAAATCAGCCGTGTTTGCGCCACTAATGAACCTGGCGTTATATTGGTGAAAGGCCCTAATATCTTTCAAGGTTATTTAAACCAAAGTGATAATGCTGGCGCGTGGGTAGATGATGAGTGGTTTAACACAGGTGATTTAGGTGTGATAAATGCACTAGGTCATATTCAGCTGACGGGCCGAGCAAAAGATTTGATTATCCGTGGCGGTCATAATATCGATCCACAAATCATTGAAGATGCTTTGATGGCCCATTCTGGGGTTATTCAAGCGGTGGCTATAGGCCAACCTGATGTGCATTCTGGAGAGATACCAGTTGCCTATGTAGTGTTAACAGGTAAGCAGCAAACCATCTCGTCTGAATTACTAAAACATTGTCAAACACATATTAGCGAAAGAGCAGCCATTCCTAAACGTATCGAAATACTCGATAGTTTACCCATCACCGCTGTTGGCAAAGTGTTTAAACCCTTATTACGTAATAGTGCTACAGAGTTTAGCGTGAATGCTTTGTTCAAAACCCATGATATTAGCGCTCAAGTTAAATCGGAATTTGACCCAGAAAAGGGCCAAGTTGTGCACATTCAGTTATCAAACAAACAAGACCAACAACAAGCGGCTAAGTTACTGGTGGCTTTTCCGGTCTTAGTTAATTACAGCAATTTATAAGGAAAAATTATGCAAGATGCATTTATTTATGACGCAGCAAGAACCGCATTTGGACGCCATGCAGGCATTTTGTCTTCTGTTCGTCCCGATGACATGCTGGCGCACCTTATTAAAACCTTAGCACAACGTAACAACTTTGATCTCAGCCTATACGAAGATGTGATTGCCGGTAACACCAATCAGGCAGGTGAAGACAGTCGCAACGTTGCACGAACTGCTGGGCTTTTAGCAGGTTTGCCGATTGAAACAGGTGGCTTAACCGTAAACCGTTTGTGTGGTTCCAGTTTGGCTGCGGCGTTAGATGCAGCTAGGTGTGTAAAGGCCAATGAAGGTGAGCTGTTTGTTGCCTGTGGTGTTGAATCTATGAGTCGCGCTCCTTTTGTTTTAGCCAAAGCCACCTCAGCCTTTGCAAGGCAGCAAGAAATGTTTGATTCCACAATGGGCGCGCGTTTTACCAACCCAGAAATCATTAAACAGTTTGGTGGGCATTCCATGCCTGAAACGGCTGATAACATTGCCAGTGATTTAGATATAAGCCGAGAAGACATCGATATTTTTGCCGCTGCGTCTCAATCTAAATATGAAGAGGCCCGTGTTGCCGGATTTTTTAACGACGAAATCATTCCCATCGAAGTGTCTCAAGGCCGCAAAAAGCCGCCACTTTTAGTCACCACTGATGAACATCCACGCCCCTCTTCGACCGTTGCAGAACTGGGTAAATTACGCCCATTGTTTGATGGTGTGGTGACCGCGGGTAATGCTTCGGGCATTAACGATGGTGCGTCTGCGATGATTATTGGCAGTCAAGCAGTAGGCGAAAAATCGGGGGTTAAACCTCGCGGCAGAATTATCGCCGGCGCGATTGCAGGTGTACCACCCAGAGTGATGGGCTTAGGGCCGGTGCCTGCTTCGCAAAAAGCCTTGGCTCGAGCGGGCTTAACCCTAGCGGATATGGATGTTTTAGAATTTAACGAAGCATTTGCTGTTCAGGCCTTAGGCTGCATGAAAGAACTCGGCATTGCTTTTGACGACCCTAGGGTTAATCAAAATGGCGGTGCGATTGCTATAGGTCATCCTCTGGGGGCCAGCGGTACGCGAATTATGCTGACCGCACTACGTCAACTCGAAAAAACCGGTGGTCGATATGCATTAGCCACTATGTGTATTGGTATTGGTCAAGGTATCGCTGTTGTCATTGAGCGTGTTTAATTTTCTAAATAAGGAATAAGTGTATGTCGGTTGTTAGTTATCAATTAAACGGTGATATCGGTGTTATTCGTTTAAATAACCCGCCAGTTAACGTCCTTTCGCATGCTTTGCGTAGCGGTATTCTTGAGGCGGTAACACAAGCCCAAAACGACGCCTCTTTGGCCTTGGTCTTAATCTGTGAAGGGCGCACTTTTATTGCCGGTGCAGACATCTCCGAATTTGGTAAACCGCCAATGTTACCGTCGTTATCTGAACTACTGATTGTTATCGAAGCGTCGCAAAAACCGATTATTGCGGCAATTCATGGTACCGCGTTGGGTGGTGGCTTAGAGACCGCATTGGCTTGTCATTATCGTTGTGCCTTGCTTGGTGCTCAAGTGGGCTTGCCAGAAGTGAAATTAGGTTTGTTACCTGGCGCAGGCGGCACTCAACGGGTTCCTAGACTAGCTGGGGTTAAAGCCGCATTAGATTTAATGACCACTGGTGCCCCCATTGCTGCCGCTAAAGCACTGAGTATTGGGTTAATTGATAAAGTAGTGGAAGGCGATTTGCTAAGTGGTGCAGTGGCATTTGCCACAGAGGTGGTTGCACAAGGTGCTGAGCTTAAACGAGTCAGGGATTTAGAGGTTGATAAGGCAGGCACGTCAACTGAATTTTTTGCCGAATATAGAGCAACACTAAACAAACGTTTTCGCGGGCAAGAAGCACCACATCGCATTGTTGAATGTATTGAAGCGGCATTAAATACACCTTTTGATGAAGGCTTAAAAGAAGAAAGGCGTTTATTTGTAGAGTGTATGCAATCTTCGCAGTCTGCTGCATTACGGCATATGTTTTTCGCCGAAAGAATGTCTTCAAAAATTAAAGGTTTACCCAAAGACACGCCATTAAAAGATATCAAACGAGTGGGTATTATTGGTAGTGGTTTGATGGGGGGAGGCATTGCAATGAATTTTGTGAATGTGGGTATCCCAGTTACCTTGTTGGATATTAGCCAAGAAGCCTTGCAGCGAGGCAAAGATCTGGTCGCCAAAAATTATGCAATGACCGTCAGTAAAGGCAAGTTGACTGCAACGCTTGCAGCCCAGCGTCAAGCTATGATAACGGGTACAACTGATTACCATGATTTAGCTGACATGGATTTAGTGATTGAAGCGGTGTTTGAAAATCTAGACATTAAAAAACAAGTATTCGCCAAACTTGATAACGTATGTAAACAAGGGGCTATTTTAGCCACTAATACCTCTTATCAAGATGTGAACCTTATTGCTCAGGCTACTTCTCGTCCACAAGATGTGATTGGTTTACATTTTTTCAGTCCGGCTAATGTCATGAGATTACTTGAAATAGTGCGTGGTGAAGAGACCTCTGATGAAGTGCTGGCTAGCTCTATGGCTATTGCTAAGTCGATCAAAAAAGTCCCCGCATTGTCTCGGGTTTGTTATGGGTTTATTGGCAACCGTATGTTGCGCCACTATGCCCGTGAAGCGCAATTATGTTTGCTTGAAGGTTCAACCCCGCAAGATATAGACGCCGTTATGCAAAAGTTTGGTATGGCAATGGGGCCTTTTGCAGTGGGCGATTTAGCCGGAATTGACATTGGATATAAAGCCCGTGAAGGCTTAACCGATGAACAAAAAGGTGATGTTAGAACCTATTGTATTGCCGATGCGTTATATGAAATGGGCCGTTTGGGTCAAAAAACGGGATCAGGGTATTACCAATACGATCCCAAAACCCGACAGCGAAATGTTGACCCAGTAGTGTTAGAGGTGATTGAAGCCCAAGCTCATAAAAGAGGCGTGGTGCGTAAGGAAATAACTGACGATACTATTTTACAACGTTTAACGTTTGCATTGATAAACGAATGTTTCAAAATACTCGAAGAAGGCATTGCCCAACGTCCTAGTGACATTGATGTGGTTTATGCGTTTGGTTATGGGTTCCCTGCTTATCGAGGTGGACCAATGTTTTATGCAGATAGCATTGGCTTAGATAAAATTTATCAAAGCATTTGTGAATTTGCCAACACCTACGGTGCAGAGTTTTGGCAACCTGCTGCGTTATTAAAACAACTTGTCGAACAAGGCAAAACTTTAACTCAGTGGGCGAATAGCTAATTTTTTAGTTGCGCACATCACACATTTTTTAGGGAGTGAGTATGTCAATTCCAAAGACGTTACAGAATACATTATCTTTGCCTGTTATCAGTGCTCCTATGTTTATTATTTCGGGGCCAGAGTTAGTCATCGCTCAGTGTAAGGCTGGCATTGTTGGGTCTTTTCCGGCTCTGAATGCCCGTCCACAACCACTGCTTGGTGAATGGATAAACACCATTAAAACTGAGCTAGCTGAGTATCAAACCGCCAACCCAGACGCCATTGTTGCCCCTTATGCCGTAAACCTAATTGTGCATAAAAGTAACGACCGTTTAGAAGATGATGTGAACACCTGTATTGAACATAAGGTGCCAATCATTATCACCAGTTTACGGGCTTTAGATCCTAAATTGGTGCAACGTATTCATACTTACGGTGGGATTATTTTTCATGATGTTATTAATGTGCGTCATGCCCAAAAAGCCATAGAAGCAGGCGTAGATGGTTTAGTCTTGGTGTGTGCTGGCGCTGGTGGCCATGCGGGAACCTTAAGTCCTTTTGCTTTGGTGAGTGAAATCAAACAATTTTTTGATGGGCCTATTGCGTTATCAGGTTCGATTGCTAATGGCGAATCAATATTATCGGCCCAAGCATTAGGCGCTGATTTTGCCTATATAGGCACACGTTTTATTGCCACTAAAGAAGCAAATGCTGAACAAGAATATAAAAACATGTTGGTTGAGCATAGCGCCAAAGACATTGTGTATAGCTCTTTGTTTACTGGCGTACATGGTAATTACCTCAAACCCAGTATTACTAACGCCGGTTTAGATCCTGATAATTTAGAGCAGGGAGATAAAAACAAAATGAAATTTGGCTCAGAAGGCGGCAGCAAATCTAAAGCTTGGAAAGACATTTGGGGCGCAGGGCAAGGGTTAGGCAGTATTGCCGATATTACCGATGTAGCTACTATTGTTGGACGTTTTAAAACTGAATATGATTTGGCATTATCTCGCTTAAACCGTTTGAACAATCAATAGGTAGAATAAATATGCAATCCGCAGAAAACGTAATTATTCATCAGGATAGTGGTGTTTTACATATAGGCATTAATCGTCCTCAGAAAAAAAATGCCTTAACCAGTTCAATGTATATGGCCATGGCAAATGCAATAAAAGACAGCGTGACCAACGACAGTATTAAAGTAGTGCTGATATACGGCACTGAAGATGCCTTTTCAGCAGGCAATGATCTAAACGATTTTGATAATCGTGATGTTAATCAGCCCTCACCCGCGTCGGCATTATTGTATCAATTACATCATTACCCCAAACCAATCGTTGGTGCAGTATCTGGGGTGGCGATAGGAATTGGCGTAACCATGCTGCTGCATTTTGATTTTGTGTATGCAGCAGAAACCTATTTTAAAATGCCTTTTGTTGATTTAGGTGTGTGCCCTGAAGGTGGTTCAAGCCTGCTTTTTCCTCAGTTAGCGGGCCATCGTAAAGCTGCTGAAATATTGATGTTAGGTGATGCGTTTAATACTCAAGCCGCGATTGATATGGGTTTAGTTAATCAGCAAATAGACAAAGCTGAGGTATTTGATTTTGCCTTAAGCATAGCCAAAAAATTATCGCTTAAACCGCAAAACGCCTTGCGTACCACCAAGCGATTATTGAAAGAGCCGCAGCAAACATTGCTTAATACTATTATTCAGAATGAACTAGTGGTTTTTGCTGAGTTACTTCAAAGTGATGAATCTCAAGCCGCCAGAAAAAGAAAATAAGAGCGTAAAATGACATCTTGGGCCAATAAACCAATGCCGCCATTTAATAACCATTTAGGTTTTGTGGTTGAACAATGGCAAGAAAATTTTATAAAAATGAGTGCCGAGCTAAAACCTGAACACCTAAATCGTTCAGATATTCCTCATGGAGGGTATATATCGACCTTATTGGATGCGGCCACTGCTTTGTCTGGAGCATACAGTGACGACCCTGATGATTATCGAAAAGCACTAACCTTATCCTTAAACATTAATTATTTAGGCCAAGCCCAAACAAACAAGCTGTATGCCATTGGAAAAGTGACTGCGTCTGGTCGCAATATCTATTATGCCTCTGCCGAGGTATTCGATTCTTTGGACAACCTTATTGCCTCTGGACAAGGGGTTTTTCGATATAGAAAAGAAAAATCTGATACTCACAAAAATCCAAGCTGAGAGCTTATCTGGTGTGGCCAACAAGCCCCTTGCAGCACTATCTTTGTTAATGTAAAGTAATAAAAGTAGTAGTTCTATTGTTCCGCTATGCGAAATCGTTATCACTCTTGTGAGAAGTAAAGCAATGAACATCATTAGCAAATTTTTTAGGACCTTAATACTTACACTCATCACTTTGAGTGCATGTTCTGCCTTCGCTGAAACGGTTCTCACCTATGGTGAACCTGGGCCCAACCGTGGCGCCCGGGCTGGAGCCACTAAATGGTTTGCTGAGCAAGTTGAGAAACGTTCTGGCGGTGACTTAAAAATCAAAATTATGTGGGGTGGTTTTATTTAAGGCAAATGCAGCCCGCCAATCTATTGCTGCCGGTGTGGTCGACATAGGCACCATTGTTCCTGATTATTTCCCCAAAGAGCTGGTGGCTTTTTCACTGACTAACTTACCCTTTGAAAATCTAGATCCTTGGGTTGGGCTTAAAGCCAACTATGCACATATGACATCCCCTGCGGTAACAGACAATTTGGCCAAACAAAACCTGGTGTTTGTTACGTCATACATGTTGTCGAGCGTTATTATGTTGTGCACGGGTGATCCGGTACGTTCACTTGAGGACCTAAAAGGCAAAAAAGTACGGGGCATTGGCACCTTCGGAAAAATATTTGGCGATTATGGTGCCAATCTAGTGAGTATGAGCATTTATAAGGCCTATTAAGGATTAGACAACGGTTTGATAGATTGTAGTCTGGGTTATATGAACGCTTCAATGGCCCTAAAACAACATGAAGTGACTAATAGTTTGACCAAACTTAATTGGGGAATTTATACCGGATTAGGTATTTTTATTAATAAAGATGCACTGGCCAGATTAACCCCGTCTCAGAGCCAAATTCTGCATGAAGTAGGCGCCGACTTTATTAATTATTTGGGTGAAAATGTACTGACATCTGACCTTGCTGCTGAGCAACGGTTTACCCAAGGCATTGATGGTCGTAAGTTGGAGATCATTAGTTTTTCAGCTACAGAGTCAGCTAAATTATATTCTGCTAGTCAACATCACATCAGCAAATGGGAATCCGAAGCCATAGAAAGTGGTCTGGACGGTAAAGCCATGGTTGAAAACTACAAAGCCTCACTGACCCAATACAGCCAAGAGCGAGATGAAAAAGGCTACCCATGGGCTCGCTAATTTAACATCCTAGAGTTTTAATATTATGTTGAAAAAAATTGAACAAGGGGCGCTGTTGGTAGCCGGAGTGTGTATTGTTGCTCTTGGCCTAATGATCACCCTAACGGTTGTAACTCGTAACCTTTTTGGTTGGGGTGTGCCTGACGATGTTGTTATCGTTAGAGAACTCATGGTGGGCGCGGTTTTTCTGCCATTGGCTTATGTCACTGCTGATTATAGCCACATCACTATAGAATTCTTATTTAAACGTTTGGGCAAACACGGCAAATTATGGATGTTAGCCATGGGCACTCTCATCAGTTTGTTGATATTGATCCCACTGGCATTATCAGCGTGGCAGGGGTTTTCACATGCTGCCTCAAGTGGCGCTTATTTTTTTGGCGAGTTAGAACTACCAGAATGGCCAGGGCGATTTGCTTTTTTCGCCGGTGCCGCACTATTTATCATGCGTTTATCCATCATTTTAGTGGCCGATTTTAAAGCGGCTATTAGTGGTAATACTGAATACCTGGTACAGCGCACTGATGCTGAACAGAACATTGTTGAAGAGGGTTAATCTATGGATCCATTGATTCTTGGGCTCCTAGGTTTTGCCTGTGCGTTATTGTTACTGGTGTTGCGAGTACCAATTGCTTTTAGTTTGGCAGGTGTGTCTTCGCTGTTTATCTTTTTGTTTTTTGCTATGCGATACGGTGGTTTTGATATGGCCGGTGCGGTGGCACCCACCTTGTCGATGGTCTCATCTAACACCTTTGATTTAGTACATTCTTATGACTTAAGCATGATCCCGCTATTCGTACTCTTAGGTCATATTGCCTACCACACAGGTATCACAACTGATATTTATCATGCAGCAAGAGTGTGGCTAAGACGCCTGCCTGGCGGGGTGGCCATGGCCTCTGTTTTTGGTTGTGGTGGATTCTCGGCTATTACTGGCTCTAGCATCGCTTGTGCTTCGGCAATGGGTAAAATCTGCGTGCCAGAAATGTTACGTATGGGTTACGACAAACGCCTAGCAACCTCAACCGTGGCGGTTGGTGGCACGTTAGGCTCGCTGATCCCGCCCAGTGTGTTATTTATTGTGTATGGCATTTTTACCGAAATGTCAGTCAGTCGTCTTTTCATGGCGGGTGTGATCCCTGGGGTGATATCCCTAATGGGGTTTTTAGTGGTTATCTATATATGGGTTAAACGTAATCCACAGGCCGCGCCAACAGACAACACCGCACTTTTTAAAGGAGATCGTCGCAAAGCCGCCATAAGATGTTGGCCGGCCATGCTGCTTTTCACTATTATCATCGGCGGTATTTATGGCGGATTGTTCACGGCTACCGAAGCCGCAGCCATCAGTGCATTTGCGGTCATTATCATAGGCTCTTTGCAAAAAAGGCTTAACTGGCAGCAGTTTGTTCAATCCATTAAAGAAACCTGTACCCAGACCACCTCTATTTTCTTTATCGCTGCTGGCGCCAAAATTTTCGTCGGTTTTGTTGCGTTAACAGGCATGGCACCGGCGTTGGTTGGGCTAGTAGAAGGGGCCGATGTATCACTATGGCAACTGATGGTCATGATCGCCGGCGTATACTTCTTACTGGGAATGTTTTTAGACCCACTGGGCATTATGGTGCTGACCTTACCCTTCTTGATCCCAATGGTGGATGGTTATGGATTAGACCTAATTTGGTTTGGCGTGGTAATCATCAAATTACTTGAAATAAGCTTAATCACTCCACCAGTAGGCTTAAATGTGTTTGTCATTGCCAGCGTCACCAAACCCTCAATTGCGGTATATGACATTTTTATGGGCGTTGCACGATTTTTGGTAATGGATGTATTGGTACTGATTGCAATTATCGCTTTCCCGATACTTTCATTATTACTGCCGAACCTTATGATGTAGGGGGGGTATTTGGGTGAAGCGTTAAATAGTAGCGATTTTTTGAGATGTGTATTTTAAAGTCGATATTAATGATTTTTAAATTCTAACACTAAACCAAGGAGTGGAAAATTTTGCACTATTGCTAGTGAAGTATAGCGCAATGTTGTTGTCCCAATAATCCGCTCCTGCGGGTTACGACTTATGCGTTTTCTGATGTTCGACCAAAAATAGAACTGCGTTTGAAATGGTTATGACCTGCTCTGTTGCAATGAGAGAACCTTCTAAATCGTTTTCTAAAAACTCCCCAGCTCTATTGCTGAATTGTTTGATTATTTCCGAACCGCCTGACTTATACATTTTTACGAAAGTACGACATGAGTTTGAATTCGCTGAGTTATCTTTTAAGCATCTTGCAGCCACAAGTGACAATGTCTCAAGTTTTGAAAACAAATCTCCGTAACTAACTTCGTCTCTTGTTTGTGTTGAACAAGAGGTAAGACAAACAGTTATCAAAATAACTAAAAACAATGACAGAACTTTTTTCAAACTTCCTCCTAGAACTTAACGCTTCGCATCAGCAGCCATTGTGCCCGAATACATGCGCTTGTTATGTATTTCGTGTTGAATGCTAATTTAGAGTTTTTCAATGAATGCCTTGATGTCGTTCTCATAAAGTTCGGCTTTATAGCCATCGATGCAATTAGCATTAATAAAACCACCAAAATCCATCCCTAGATACGAGAATGTTTCTTTAAATGCATTTATGAAAGGTTCATCTGGGGAGTCGCTAATACAGGTACAAATCACATACCCCTTTTTACCTCGTAGCTTGCGCCCCTTTTCAAGCAAATCTGGCAACGCAAGGTAATCTGAAATACGATCTATAAAAATTTTCATCGGTGGTGCTACTGAATACCAATATATAGGCGATGCAAAAATGATATTTTCTACACTCAATACTTTCTCCATTAGAGGTTCAAAATCATCGCTCCTATTTCGATGCTCATAGTCAAAGGCCGAAATATCAGTTTCACCAAGATCCATTACTTCTAACCCAAGTTTCTTTGCAACTGAATCAGTTAACTGGCCGGTATTACCATTCCTTCTTGAACTGGCAAACAAAATTATTGTTGAACTCATGGCTAAATATGATATTTCCTAAAATGCAAAACAATACTAATAATACGGGCTGTTGCCGTATATAAATTTGCTCCTATTTTAGGCATACAGCTTAAGTTATTACAATCTATAGCGTTTTCCAGATTTGAAATCATGCCGTATATAAATTCAGGTAAAGCCAAGGGGTTGTAAAGTTTTGATAGGGGATTTATTTGTTTAGGCTTGCGAGGCCTTATTCTGTCTTTGGTCATGCTTTTTAGCGGGAATGCTAGCAAAGATTATGCTAAGCCCAAACAGGTCAGAGCTTAGCGATAAAATGGTTGTTTGGTTTAAGAACGTGAAAACAATAAAACAATAAAACAATAAAACGCTAAAACCGAATTAAGGTGGCTTCGATATTTCGCACCATGCTTTTTAATTGTGGTGCAACTTCACCGCTTAAGAATTCTTGGGATAATCTAAACGCGGGGCCGCCGGCATTCAATACATAGATTTGCCCTTGGCTGAGTTTTAACGGCACTGCAATGGCTGTGGTATCCGGTTCCCAGTCGCCCCATGAATAACAATATCCAAATTTTTCATAGTTTTCTAAGGCTTGATCAACACCGGCTTTGATCGCTTCGAATTTATCGCCAAATTTTTCTTTGAAATGACCCATGAAGAAGTCTCGCTCTTCTTGTGACAAGGCGACTAAATAAGCGCGTCCACTTGCGGTATTGGCCATTGGAATTTTATCGCCGATTTCTTTCTTAAAGGTGACAATGTCTTTTGGGGCACAATGATCAACGTAAATCATATCCAACCGGTCTCTGTCGGCTAGGCCTACGGATGTGCCTGTTGCAATTGAAAGTTCTTTCATTAGGGGGTTCGCCACTTGGCGAATGGCAAGGTTAGAAACAAAGGCATAACCCAAGGCTAATACGCCAGCGCCAAGTTGGTATTTTTCTAAGCGTTTTGAATAAGTCAGGTAGCCCAGACTGGTTAAGGTATAGGTTAAACGTGAAATACTCGATTTGGCCAATCCAGTTCGTTGCGCAATTTCTTGATTGCCAAGAAATCCGTCGCCTGGATTAAATGCCCGTAATATATCTAATCCTCTGGCAAGAGCTTCGACAAATTTACGATCTACTTCGTCCTTTTTATCCCTTGGCATACCAGTCAATGTATTCATTTTGAACTACTCAATTGTTTATCACGTTAGGCGTATTGGCTGGTTGGAATTGCCGCTACGTTTTTAAAATAATAATCTGATTATTTTCAATAACAAAGAGCATTATACATAGGTTTATGCATAAAATTTATAGATTGATACATACCAGTAAAGGTAATGAGGAATAAGCTATCCAAGATTTGCTAATTTGATTTTTTAGCGCCTTATAAGCTCCATCAAAAGAGGTGAGTTAATCTGTGTAACGCTATCGTTTATGCGCCATCTTTATTTAGTTTGTAGGCTCAACAGTTGAGCTTAAATAAGTCATAAACACCTTACTGGCTTTAGAAAGGTAATGATTTTTTTTCCATGCCAAGCTTAACTTAAATTCAATTTTTGGCTCAAAGGGGGTGGATGTCATTTGTTGTTCGTTTTGTAAAATACGCGAAAGACAGGTGGTAATACCTACACCATTGCGCACCAAAGACTTTTGCAGCTCAATAAGATTAGTCTCCATACAAATGTTTAACGCTAATTGATGTTTTTTGGAATATTGACTGACCACTTCTCGTAAAAAATAACCTTCATGAAATAACACTAGGGGTTGTTGGCAAAATTGCGCTAGAGATATGGTTTGCTCAGCAGCGAGGGGATGTGAACTAACCATGCCAGCGACGACTTCTTCATTTATCAGTTCAGTGTATCGCAGTTGTGGATTTTCTAAGTCACCCCGTACTAAAGCTAAATCCAATTCACTATTCAGTAACATTTTCTCAAGGGCTGCTGTGCCTTGATCAACTAAGTGTATTTTTATATTGGGATATTTTTGCTTAAATTCGGTCAATATTTTCGGAAAGTAATATGAGCCCATCATCGCCGACACACCAAAACGGATAGTACCTCTTTCTAGGTCTTTTAGTTCTTCTAACTCTAATTCAACTTGTTTGGCTTGGCTTAATAGTTGAGTAGCCAGTTTGTATAAGACTTCACCTTCGGCTGTTAGTAGCGAATTTTTGTCTGCACGATTAATTAATTTTAATCCCACTTCTTGCTCTAGCTTTTGAATTGCAACGGTTAAAGCCGGTTGCGCAATGCCCACTGCCTGAGCTGCCCGAGTAAAGTTACCTAGTTCGGCTAATTGGCAGAAATATTCAAGACGCTTCAAATTCATATGATTAAGGTCGATAGTTAAAAGTTATTAAAAATATATAAACTATATATTATATTTATTATATTTTTAAGCATAGAGTAATCCGATAAATTAGACTATTACCTATACAAGTATTTAAACGGAGTCACCTTATGAGCCAAAAGTTAACCCCTTACAACTGGCAAGATCCCATGTTTCTTGATAATCAATTGAACGAAGAAGAACGCATGATACGTGATACCGCTCATGATTATTGCCAACAAAACCTTTTGCCACGTGTGCTTGAGGCCAATAGGCACGAACATTTTGATCGCGAAATTATGACTGAGTTAGGTGCGTTAGGGCTGTTGGGTGCAACTTTGCCAGCCCAATATGGTGGCAGTGACGTTAATTATGTTAGTTATGGTTTGGTTGCTCGTGAAGTAGAGCGCGTAGACAGTGGTTATCGCAGCGCCATGAGTGTGCAATCGTCATTGGTAATGCATCCTATATATTCTTACGGCACTGAAGCACAACGTATGAAGTATTTGCCTAAACTGGCTTCTGGTGAATGGGTGGGGTGTTTTGGTTTAACTGAGCCTAACTCAGGCAGTGATCCTGCATCTATGACCACTCACGCCAAAAAGGTGGAGGGTGGTTACTCTATAACAGGTAATAAAATGTGGATCACCAATTCACCCATCGCTGATGTGTTTGTGGTGTGGGCAAAACTCGAAGGTAAAATTCGTGGATTTGTGCTTGAGAAAGGTATGCAAGGTTTGTCAGCGCCTAAAATTGAAGGCAAGTTTTCTTTGCGTGCTTCGATTACTGGCGAAATTGTAATGGATAACGTTTTTGTACCTGACGAAAATATGTTCCCAGACATTAAAGGATTAGCCGGACCTTTTGGTTGTTTAAACAAAGCCCGTTATGGCATTGCATGGGGTTCGATAGGTGCTGCGGAGTTTTGCTTTAATGCTGCGAGAACTTACACCTTAGACCGTGAACAATTTGGTCGTCCTTTGGCTGCCAATCAGTTAATTCAAAAGAAATTGGCTGACATGCAAACCGATATCGCCCTTGGCTTACAAGGCTGCTTACAAATGGGTCGATTAATGGACGCTGACCAATGTCCGGTTGAATTGATTTCTCTGATGAAACGCAATAACTGTGGCAAGTCTCTTGATATTGCCCGTATTGCTCGTGACATGCACGGTGGCAATGGTATCAGTGATGAGTTTGGGGTGATTCGTCATGTGATGAACCTTGAAGCTGTGAATACATATGAAGGTACCCATGATGTTCATGCCTTAATTTTAGGCCGTGCTATTACTGGGCTTCAGGCATTCAGTTAATCAAAAAGCATTGAAATACATTAACGCCATATTATTAAAAATATGGCGTTAATTATGGTTGTGCTTATAAAGTTTGAATTATTGTCATTCGGCTTTGGTCTTTTAAGCGCACATTTTTAAGCGCGTAAGGCGCAGTTAAACCAGAGTTTTGCATAATCTTGCTATCAAAATGTAACTCTATGTCATGTTGCCCGGGTTTTAAATAATAAGCCGATTGGCTTAACATCATAGGCACTTGTTTACCTCTTCTGTCAGTACCAAACACTAAACCACTAATTTCATATCGCCCTTCGCTAGCAACATCTAAATTTACCTTTGCTTTGGTTGAATACATGGCTAATTCGCCTTGCATTCGAGCAGTGGGTTGCGCTAAGGAAAAAGCAACCTTGGCATTACGACGAATGGTTAAGCCATTATCATTAGCTTTTGATTCTATTTGTAATTCGTACAATTCACCTCGTTTTGCAGTCAAAAAGCTAGTGGGAACGTCAACTTGATATTGGTCATTTACTTGGGTAAAACTCACCGCTTGTTTTTCACCAGAAGGCATTTTAACAAAAGCATGATTAGCCACATTAGCTACATCACCTTTTTTACTACTTATTGCGGCAGTAAAGTTAACGCTTTCACCTTGCATGTAGCTTTGTTTAGGTAGCGCTAAATTTAACTTATGTTGACTACCTTTTTCTTTAACATTAACAATGTAACGTTGGTCGGCAATAAGGTTTTGTTTTACTTTTAATTTAAAGTCACCTGTACCAATTTTTTTATTGAGCTTGATGGCACTGCTGTTGGGAAAAATATTAGCTGTAGCTAATGCTTCTTGACTTACCGTTTGTTGAATTGCTTTGGACAATCGCTTATTGCCTTGAGACACTTCAATTTGTGCCGGATCAATTGCTTTAGCTGCTGGGGCAAACTGCCCTTTAACGTGTTTGCCAGATAAACGAATAAGCGCTCCTGGTGAACTTATTGCTAACTCAACACCTTTATTTAATTGTTTACCCGTTACCTCAAACCAATACTCATCACTTTCTGCTTGATAACCTTGAGGCTCAAGAGCAATTTGGCTAGAGGGCGGTATTTTTTGGCTGAAGTGCACCGCTTTAGTTTCAATAAATCCATCTGGTAAATCTATACTAGATAAATCACCTGTTTGCACTGCGATCATAGTCTTTAATGGTGTCGCTGGTTTAATAGCGAGTATTTGATTTGATGGTTTTGCCATTCTAATTGTTTCAAAGTTGTCCACATTATTACTTTGAGATGGCGTGGCAAGTACTTGGCTAGCGACAAATGTAGTACTCAAAATGCCTAGTGTTATTGTGATTTTTTTCATGATGGGCTCCTAAATGTCGTTTCTAATGATGACGTCTAAATTAAAGCAATCGCGACGGCTTTGCTGGTGGCTTAAAGGTTCACCGCCATTGGTCCATTGTGTATCATAAAACCAAACACTTCCGGCGCCACTTTGAGAGGAGCAATTCAAAAAACCATCGGAACATGAATCTAACCAATTTTGAGTAGTTTCAAGCGCCACTTGATTGTGGTAACCCGCGCAATAACTATCACCATCCCAAATTGCCGATTCAACATCACTGCCCACAACCGTTTTAAACGTGGCAGGAAGTGCAGGGCGTCCGCTGGTACCTTGTAGCCAGCTTTGATTGTAGTAAGACATCCAGCTGGTTTGCTGCTGTTTTACTGCATCTGAGTCATAGCCTAAAAGCCAACCTAAAGCTGATTCAAAAAAGTTGCCTTGTTGTACTGCATCCGCAAGAGGAGTACCTAAGCTTGAAGGAGCAACAGCAATGACTTTATTCACCTTAGAAATGATTGCCGGATAGCGGCTGTCCCAAGTTGGATTTGATAGGATCCAGCGTACGACATTACCGCCATTAGAGTGTGTTAATAAAACAAGGTCGGTAATATTATTATTATTAATAAATGTTGTGAGTTGGCCTGCTAGACACCCAGAGGCATTGGTGTTCCACATATATTGGTCAAAATCGCAATTTATAACTGTGTATTTACTGCTGTCTGGTAAACCCGCTTTAACTGAATTGACAAAGTTACCTGTCCAGTAGTCACTGTAAGCATCAGTTTGATTGCCGGTTCCGTGTACAAAAGCTAATCCCTTAGCCGCGATTGCTGGAAACGCTAGCAAGATACTACTTAAGAGTATTAATGTTATTTTTTTTATCATATTTTTACACCTTCACGTTTTTATAGTTTTTATTTAATCATGTAGGCAGTGTCATGCTGTTTCGGTAAGTATTTTTGCCTGGTCAAACCTCAGACCACATAGGTTCGGCTATCCATATAACACCTTTAGAAATTAAAAAGCAAGTTTGTAGTGGGTGGTTTTTTACGCAAAGCAAACAAAAGTTTCGATATAATTTAACGATTATTTAACGTTGTGTGTTTGCTAAATTCGTTATTATTGAAAGCGCAATTATTAGGTTGTAGGCTCTTATTTAGTAAGCTAAAAAGTACTGAACATTATCGAACTAAAATTTCTACAGGGCAGCCAAAGTTAAGCTGATAACACCCTATATAAACTGAAGTTTTGATATTTATAAGGGAAAAATCCATGTCAAACAAACAGTTTAACGCAAGCCGACTCATCGATTTAAGCCACAACATTTTTGATGGGTTGGTCACTTATAAAGGGTTACCCGCACCGATTATTTGTGACTACCTTAGCCGAGAACAATCGCAAAAAGTGTATGGCGACGAATACCAAGTACAAATTGGTAAAATTGAGATGGTGACAAATACTGGAACCTATCTCGATTCACCTTTTCATTTTGATGCACAAGGCAACGATCTAGCTGATTTAACTTTAGACATGTTAGCCGACCTGCCTGCTGTGGTGATTGATGTCATTGATGAAATTGAGGTAGGTGTGCAGCACTTCAATGATGTAGATGTTATGGGCAAAGCGGTGTTAGTCAAAACCAATTGGAGCCAACATTGGAATACTGAGCAATACTTTGAAAATCATGCCTATTTAACTGAAGAGGCCGCAAGACTCTTAGTTAAGCGCGGAGCAAAACTAGTGGGTATTGACTCGCATAATATTGATGATACCCGAGGAAAATTACGTCCAGTCCATAAACATTTATTAGGCAATAACGTATTGATTTGTGAACATATGACTAACCTAGATAAATTACCCAGTACAGGAGTGAGATTCTTTGCTGTACCGCCAAAGATAACAGGCGTTGGTACTTTCCCTGTTCGGGCTTTTGCCCAAGTAATCGAAGACTAATATTGTCTTTATGCTGATTGGTATCACAACCAACCATTTTGATGGGCGATTCTGGCGGCTTCTATTCTGTTTTTAGCGTTTAATTTACTCGAGGCAGAAGAAAGATAATTACGCACTGTGCCGGTAGATAAAAATAACCTTTTGGCAATATCTTCGGTTGAAAGCCCCTCTTTGGCTAAGCGCAGTGCGTGGCGTTCTTTATCAGAGAGTGGGTCTTTTTCCATCCATGACTCGACCATTAATTCTGGTGCTATGGCTGTTCCGCCAGTATGCACTTTTTGAATGGCGTCGATTAAGTCTTGGGAGGGCGAGTCTTTCAATAAGTAACCTTTTACCCCTGAGTCCATAGCCCGGCGTAAGTACCCACTTCTAGCAAATGTCGTTAAAATAATGGTTTTGCAATGGCTGTTATGGAGAGATTTTGATTCAAACAGTTTTTGTGCGAGTTCTAAACCTGTCATATCAGGCATTTCAATATCGGTGAGTACAATATCCACTCGTTCGCTTTCGGCGGATTGAATATAGTCAAAGGCTTGTTTGCCATTGGCGCAGCTTTGCACCACATGTAAATTATCTTCCAAGTCTAAAATAGTGGCTAATGCATTGAGTAACATCGTTTGGTCTTCAGCCAGTAAAATGTTGATTTTGTTCATCTTGATTAATCTCTAGCTGTCATGGGCAAACCAATTTCGCTTAATGTGCCTGTGTATTGGCCGCCGGTTTTGATGTTAACAAACCCTTTGAGCTTTTGAATGCGCTCTTCAATACCTTTGATACCGAACCCTTTGTGTTGGCTATTTTCAAAACCTTGCCCGTCATCTTGCATGGCTAATACAATCTTGTCATTTTCATGTTTGATAGTAACGGTTACTTGGGTGGCTTGGGCGTGTTTAATAATGTTTGTGACGAGTTCCCGAAGCACTATTGCCAGCTCTTTATTGCTGGCTGAGTCTAATTCGATTTGTTGTTCATCGATATTTTCAAACTGATATTTGAAATCAATATCAACACTAGCAAACACATTTTTTGCGTTAGCCAGTTCACTGAGTAAATCGCTGGTGCGGTAACCCGATACTACTTCGCGCACTTGGCTAAGGGCATTGCGAGATATCTCTTCGAGTTGTTTTATTTCGGTGCGGGCTTTTTCGAAATCTTGGTCTTGGCCTTTATCCAATAGCCGTCCTGCAAGATCGGCCTTTAGGGTAATCACTGAAAACGTATGGCCAATTAGGTCATGTAAATCTCGAGCAATCCGCTCCCTTTCTGCTACTTTCGCTAAGCGCTGAGTTTCTTTGCGAGATAAAATCAACGCTTGTTTGTTTTGATGCAATGCATACTGATAGATATTTAACACCCCTACGATCAAGCTAAATACCAAGGTGGGAATATAAAAGTAGAATTCGAATCTAAAGAACCAGCTGATTGCGGCAATCCATATCAACAAAACAAGCAAAACAAAAACGGCATACTTAAGAGGTTTTAACCTGCTGCAAAAAGCCCCTGCATAGATAAATAAGGTACTAGCCGTAGGCGTGATAAGTGCGGCCAAAGTACCCAACAATATAATGCCAACAATATAATAAATAACATCTTGGCTTTTAACCCAATAGGAGTGGAAATACAGGCCCAAAAATACAATCAACGCCAGGAAAGTCCACAGTAAATCCATTGGATTTTGATGCAGAAACACTACGGGAACAAAAAAAAGTGGAAGATAAATCAGCCATACATAAGGCGAAAACTGCTCGTTGAGGTTTCTGGGTAATAACCAAAAATCTATTTTTCGAAAAATACCCATATTGCGTTTCCTTTTTATCTAACACTCTTTTTGTTAGAAACTAAAATTGCCAATACAAAAAATATGACTGTGAATAACGCCAATATAGCTAAATGTTTAGCTACAGATCCACCTACATCTAGTGCTACTACTTTTAATGCAAGTTGCGACAAATGATAAGGCGGTAGAAATTCTGCCATAGATTGTAAGAAATTGGGCAGCATAGTGATAGGTATCCACAAACCCGATAAAAATGACATGGGCAAGTAGACTAAGTTAACCACCGCGGGTGCGCTTTCGGCTTTTAACAACAATCCAAGGGTTAAACCTAACAAACAAAAGGGTAAGCCACCGAACACTAGAATGGTTGATAACGTCAGTACTTGGATTAACGATAAACTCACGTCTGTCATGCTAAAGGCAACAACACCTAAACTGATCAAGACCATTACTGAAAACCCCATAGACACAAACAAACGGCTGACAATTTGTGCCGCCGCCGGCATAGGAGACGCATCTTTAATATCTAACCATCCTTGTCCTCGTTCTACAGCTAGGCCAGCGCCAAAGGAAAACAAGGCCGGGCCAATGATACCAAAAGTGCCATAGGTACATAACAAGTAGGTAGCCGCTTGAGAGTTATGTTGATTCATCAGCACCCCAAAAAATATGTAGAACAACGCAGGAAACAATATCGCCGGCAACGCAAAGGCAGGATTACGGATACTTTTAAGCCATTCAAACTTAGTTTCTAAGTAGTAAATATTGAGGGTTTGCCCCATTGTCATAGATTGAGAGTGGTTCATGGACTTAGAGCTGTGCATAAGTTGAGCGTTGTTTATGATCTGAGAATTATTCATGCCTCTTCTCCCGAGTTGTTTAATTGTAAAAAGGCTTGTTCTAAGCCAGCGCTAGACACAGTGAGATCTTGCAAATTAGGGTAGGTGGTTAACAAAGCCGTCAAAGTTTGATTAACATTATCGGTGTGTAGCTGGATAAATTTACCACTAGGTTGCACGCTGACTACCGACGGTAACGGTTGGAAAACCTCTGGTTTTTCATTGCTAATAAAACGAATAGTGGTGTGACTGATGCTGGCTTTTAACTGCTCGCTACTGCCTCGTTTAATGATTGTGCCTTGTTTTATCAGCACAATGTCATCGGCTAGATTGTCAGCTTCTTCCAAATAATGGGTGGTTAATACTATGCCCGTGCCAGCGGATCTTAAGTCACGAATGGCTTGCCATAATCCTTGTCTGGCTTCAACATCCATGCCCACGCTAGGTTCGTCTAAAAATAATAATTTGGGATTACCGCAAATACTTAAAGCAAATAAAAGCCGCTGTTTTTCACCACCAGATAATTTTTTAGAATAGCGATTTTGCATGTCTTGCAAACCTGCATAATGAATAACTTGCTGATAATCCATGGGATGGGGGTAATAACTTTGAAATAGCTGGATGTGTTCTTTTATCTTTAAGGTTTCGGGTAAATTAGCAACTTGTAACATCGCACCAGCTTGACGCTTTGCCTGCAACGAACCGGCTTTAACACCAAATACACTGACCTCACCCGAATCAGCGTCTAGACGTCCAAGTAAGATATTAATCAAGGTGGTTTTACCTGCGCCATTTGCCCCTAAAATGGCAAAGACTTGTCCTGACTTAATCTCCAAATCTATATTGTCTAGGGCCTTTTTACCGGCAAATGATTTAGTCAGCCCGTACGCAGAGGCAATGACGCTGGAGTGAATATTTTGCTGTTGGTTACTGTGTGGTTGCATGGGTGTGTCTTGTTTCGAGTGGCTAAACCGTAGGTCAACTATGCGCCAAGTAGAAGTTGTTGGTTAGAGACAGCTATCACCAATAGGTCATGACATTTGTCATGTTTGTATATGTATACCACCTGAAACACCCGTCTTGAGGTGGGATGGTTATACAAATAAAAAATAATCAAAAAAATTGTCACAATTTTCCAACTCGCCGTGCCTTAGTTATGTCGGTCAAATTAATTAAGCTTAAGAGGCGCACTGTTATGTTAGAAAAAATCAAATCACATTCTTTATGTTCTGTTTTATCTGTTGTTATTTTTATAGGTACTATTGTTTTTCAGATGGCTGTTAACGGTGTTTTTGCCGCAGAAAGTTCTGCCACAAATAAGCAGTTTGTCAGCCAAGTCTCTGGTTCAGGCAAGCCGGTGATTTTAATACCTGGGTTAATGTCTGATGGTCGGGTGTGGGATAAATTAATCAGTTCGTTAGCAAAAACCTATCAAGTGCATACGATTAACATTGCTGGTTTTGCTCGCACTCCAGCGATAGACAATCCTTCACTTAGCACGCTGAAACAACAGTTATTTGCCTATATAACCAAACATAAACTGCACAAACCAGCGGTGATAGGTCATAGCTTGGGTGGTTTTATGGGGTTTTGGTTAGCCTCAAATACTCCGACAGCAGTGGGGCCGATTATCTCTGTGGATGGTTTACCTTTTGTAGGGCCGGTGTTTACCCGCAGCAATTCAACAACCGTTGAGGATTTGGCTGCACAGGCCGAGCAGATAAAAAACATGTACAGCAACATGTCCCAACAACAACTTGTTGACCAATCCCGTTACGGTTTATCGATACAAGCCAGCAGTGATGAGGCGAAAGCGAAAGTTATGAGCATGGTGCAGACTTCAGAGCCAAAAACAGTAGGTCAGGCTATCTATACCTTAATGAAGCATGATTTAAGGCAAGATATTGCTAACATCACATCACCTGTTTTATTGTTAGGGGCATCAGGCGGATTTAGCACTGATGAGCAAAAAACTGCGATGCAAATATTGTATAAACAACAATTACAGGCGTTGCCCAGCGCTTCGTTACAAATGAATACCCATGCGAGACATTTTATTATGTTGGATGATCCTAAGTGGTTTGAAAAACAGGTACTGACTTTCTTAGGAAAACACTTATGAACACTTCAGCTAATTCAACTGCAATTGCTCAACAACAGCATTTATTCGACGATGTTGATTTGGCAAAAGGTGGTGACCAACAAGCGTTTGGTCGGCTGGTTACCCATACTCGAAATTTAGTCTCGAGTATTGCGTTGTCAATTGTTAAAGACTTAGATAATAGCGAAGACGTTGCGCAACAAGTCTATATTGGTGCGTGGCAAAATATGTCTGAATTAAAAAACGCCAGTAGTTTTTTGCCGTGGTTAAGGCAGATGACTCGCTACAAAGCGCTGAATTTCTTACGTGATAATAAAACCCGGCAAAAAGTCGATGGTGAGCAAGCCGATATTATTTTAGCGCAATTTTGCGATCCTACGTTAGACCTAGATATCAGCATGCAGCGAAAGCAGTCGAATGTGATTTTGCAGGACTTTATCAGCCAATTACCAGAAGAAAGCCGAGAGATTGTGCTGCTTTATTACCGCGAAGAACAATCGACTCAACAAGTCGCGCGTATGTTGGAGCAAAGCGAAGCCAATATTCGTCAAAAATTATCCCGCGTAAGGCAATTATTGCACGAGCAGATATTAGGTAAACATGGTCGATTGTTGTTAAGCACTGCCCCTGCTTTAGGTTTCAGTAGTTTGGTGCTGGGTGCTATTACGACTAGCAGCCCTGTGGCAGCCGCAGCTATCAGTTCGACCGCTGTAAGCAGCAAATCTGGGATTATGCACAAAGTAGGTTTGTTGCTTGGTGGCGCAATGATAGGGGCGTTTATTGCTGTTTTAGCAGTGAGATTCAGTACCCTTGCTCTTTTGAAAAAGTTAACCAATGAACAAGCAAAACAGCAAGTGTTAAGTTATCGAAAAAGTATGACTATATGGATAATATTTAGCGCTATATTACTCACTGTCGGTTATGAGTTCACCCAAGGGTGGTGGGGGCCGGTCAGTGCTTATATTGTTTTTGCTTACGGTGTTATGTATCAAGTAAGGAAAATGCATAAGCTAATTGAACGAGAAATCTACGCTCAACCTCCGGCTAATCAAAAACAACAACGTACTCGACAAATACAGAGGTTATGTGGATTTTGGGGTAATATTTTAGGTATGTTAGTGGGCTTTATTTGTCTTATTATCGGCCTTATATCCAGTGGTCGGTTAATAATTTAATTTCAATCGTGTTTTTAAGGCACGCAAGATAACAGGTAGTAACGTGGATATTCGATTTTTAGTAACGTTTATGGAAGTGGCGAAAACCAGGCATTTTGGTAAAGCGGCTGAAAACTTGTATTTAACCCAGTCAGCAGTCAGTGCCCGTATCAAACAGCTTGAAGAGTATTTCAACTCGGCACTTTTTGTACGCAACAGAAATAGTTTGCAACTCACGGCCGCAGGTGAAAAATTACTGCCCTTCGCGGCTTCACTAGCCGAAACCCTCGAACAAGCTCGCACTGCAATGAATGAAGAAAGTGTTCAATACTTGAGTATCGCCAGCACCCCTAATGCTTGGGATATGTATCTGCAACAAAGTTTAGATGAGATTAACGGTCACCTTGATGATGTTTCGATTAGAGCGGAGATTTGTAGTAATGAGCAGCTTAGTCGAATGGTGCACGAGCACAGTATCGATTTGGCGCTGACTACTGTGCCTTTTAAGTCTGACGATGTGCAAATACTCGAATTAAGTGAGTCGGTGTTGTGCCTTTGTAGGTCGGTTGAGTTGTCTGAACAAGCTGTTAATCAGCTGAATATTTGGCTCGACTGGGGGCAAAAAAACAACGAAGCGATAGAGAAAACTTATCCGGAAATTAAACAAGCGGGTATTCGTACCGGCTCATTACAGGTAGCTTTAAATTATCTGGCGACTAACAAAAGTGCCATTGTCTTGCCTGAACAAATTGCCACTGCTTTGGTGAATAAAGGCGAGTTGGTTATCTTGGAGTCTTTAGCACCACTGTCAGCTAAGTGTTATTTGATTTATTTGAAACAAACTAAAAATGCTAAGTTAAGTCAGTTTATTGATGCTTTTACTTTGCAAGTAGCAACAAAAAAGGGCGCTAATGCGCCCTTCTCTTGAGTGGGTACTTAGATAAAATTAGTTCAACTTGGATAGAGGTTGATAATCTTCTGATTCTAATTCCTCATTGATACATTCCAACAAAAATACTTTTAATTCTTTGCCGTCAGTCCCATCTTCTTCTGCTAATTCAGTACAATATTGTGTCAGCTCTGCAATAAGATCTTTGTCAGCTACGGGACGATCGTCAGCTATTACCGCTGTTGTAAATAATAAACCTAATGTGAATAATACTTTTTTCATTACATTCTCAACTTGTGAATATTTATTAGTGCAATTCGTCGAATTGACGTCGTTTCTCATTGGCTCTTCGCTGGGATACTTTTTTATCTTTTTTAGCATTAAACGCTAGCTCATCACTATATTCAGCATTAAATCTGTGTTTTGCAGACCCATTAAATTGTCCGTAATCATC
This sequence comes from uncultured Paraglaciecola sp., assembly GCF_913020055.1. GTDB lineage: Bacteria > Pseudomonadota > Gammaproteobacteria > Enterobacterales > Alteromonadaceae > Paraglaciecola. The sequence goes on from NZ_CAJWCF010000013.1 coordinate 33,168, forward strand.
TTTTTTTGAATGAAAATTTTTGCTCATTACCTTGTCCAAAAGAGTGGTGAATAAAATTATGCGTAGACCGCGTATTTATTATTAGGTCGATTGGCTCAATTGGAAAACAAATTAATTTGTTCTTAAAGAGCAAAAAAAGTGATGAACATGTCAGTGTCAACAAACCCGCGCTCTTTGGTTATAGCAGCCCCGATAAGAAACAGATTAAAAGGGAGGGTAAAAGGAGGGGAAGTGGGCGCTTAGGATTGCAAATAAGTCGGTGAAGCTTGTGTTAGTTTCCACTTTGGGTCAGATAAACATCGAAACGATTGGCTTTACCTAACATTTCAATTTGTGGTTTTTTGCCCGCTAAAAACGGTGCGCCAGAAGGACGTTTAACGACTACCCGATTCTTCGCCAGTGCTAAAGCGGGTGCGAGTAATAGGTCTGCATCCTCATCTGGGCCAAGTAACTGCTGGAATAAACGCATCTCCTTTTTGACTGCGGCACTTTTTTTACGATGAGGAAACATGGGGTCGAGATACACCACATCTGGATGTGTTCCCTGCCAGTTGTTTAGTAGGTCTTTGGCGACACCATGGTATAGCCTCATGCGAGCAGGTAGCCAGCTAGATAATTGTTGATCAATCGCCGCTCTATCTAAGCCATCTTGTAGTAATGCAGCAACAACCGGTGAACGTTCAATCATATCAACCACACAACCTAAACTGGCGAGTACAAATGCATCTCGGCCCAATCCTGCTGTAGCATCCAAAACGTGTAAGCTGTCTTTACCTTTTAAACCAATGGCTCTGGCAATGGACTCTTTTTTTCCGCCGCCATGTAAACGTCTGAACGTAAGTGCATCTGAAGTAAAATCGACTTTTACTGCCCCTACTTTAGGTTCGTCCAATTGGCGTAATTCAAGGTGAGAAGCCTGTTGTATTAACGCTAAACCAGAATCGACATTGTCTTGATAAGTCAGCCCCCACTTTGCCGCGGATTTTTGCGCTAGCATGACCAATTCTGGGACTGGGTGTTGCAAAGCGGTGACTGGAATGTGCTGGATAATTGAATCAGGCATGGCCAAAATGCTCTTTGTTGCCTAACCATCGATTGACTATGGCTTGTGCGTTTGCCGGATACTGCTGCCATAAATGGTTAGCAATATTTTGTACTTGAGGGATCAGTTCTGCATCACGAATCAGATCAGCGATTTTTAAATCGGCTAAGCCCGTTTGTTTAGTGCCTAATAATTCACCTGGGCCACGAATCTCTAAATCTTGTTGAGCGATATAGAAACCGTCGTTAGATTCTCTAAGCACAGCCAGACGTTTATTAGCTGTTTTGGATAGAGGGCTTTGGTACATCAACACACAATGGCTTTCTACTGAGCCACGACCCACACGACCGCGTAATTGATGTAATTGCGCCAGTCCTAAGCGTTCTGGGTTTTCGATGATCATCAGGCTGGCATTAGGTACATCAACGCCCACTTCAATCACAGTGGTGGCCACTAACAAATCTAATAAGCCCGCTTTAAAGTCAGCCATGATTTGTTGTTTTTCATCGGACTTTAACCTGCCATGTACTAACCCTACTTTTAGTTCTGGTAGAGCAGTACGTAATAATATTGCGGTGTCTTCTGCGGCTTGGCTTTGCAAAAATTCAGACTCATCAATTAAGGTACACACCCAATAGGTTTGTCTGCCTTGCTCAACGCTGACGTTACGCACTCGGGTAATCACTTCGTCTCGGCGAGTGTCAGGTAAAACCACGGTTTTTACTGGTGTTCTGCCCGGCGGTAATTCGTCTATCACTGAGGTATCTAAATCTGCGTAGGCGGTCATTGCTAACGTGCGCGGTATAGGTGTGGCAGTCATAATTAACTGATGAGGAAAGGCACCTTGAGATTCGCCTTTTTCACGCAACGCTAATCGTTGATGAACACCAAAGCGGTGTTGTTCATCAACGATGACTAATGCTAATGATGAGAAAACAACGGATTCTTGAAAAATAGCGTGGGTGCCAACCACCATTTTAATTTCATTATTGGCTAATTGAGTAAGTACTTGTTCTCTTGCTTTACCTTTTATTTTTCCGCCTAGCCAACCTACTTGAATGCCAAGTGGTTCAAACCATTGGCGAAAGTTGCTGGCATGCTGTTCTGCCAATAGCTCTGTGGGTGCCATTAGCCCTACTTGATACCCTGCAGCGATGGCTGAAATTGCTGCCATTGCTGCCACCAATGTTTTACCTGACCCTACGTCACCTTGAACTAAACGCATCATGGGGCAGTTTTGTTGCATATCGTGTTGAATATCACCTACTACACGTTGTTGCGCGCCTGTAGGTTTAAAGGGTAAATTTTTCAGAAATTGATTGAGTAAATCAGCACTCGGTTTGATGGGGAAGGTAGCTTGCTGTTGGCTTTGCTGGCGCACTTTTAACACGCTTAAATGGTGCGCCAGCAACTCTTCCATAATTAAACGTTGTTGAGCTGGGTGTTTACCTTCCCCAAATAATGACAAGGTAAGGTCGGGTGGCGGTCTGTGGACAAGGTGTAACGCATCAACTAATGAAATTTGTTGTTGATATAAACCTTCTGGCAAGAGTTCCGCTAACCCGCCTTTTTTGAGCAATTGAAGTGCTTGCTCAGTTAAGTTTCGCAGTGTGATTTGTTTAATACCCTCTGTCGCAGGATAAACAGGCGTGAGTGATTCTTGCATAACTTGAGGGCTGTCGAGATTAATCGATTTATATTCTGGATGCATGATTTCAAGGCCATACTTTCCAGCCTTTACTTCACCAAAGCAGCGAATAGTGGTGCCCACTTCAAGATTGTTTTTTTGTGCTGCTGAAAAGTGAAAAAATCGCAGAGTCACACTGCCCGTTCCATCACTTAGTCTGACGACTAACATACGTTTACGGCCAAATTGGATATCGCACGACATCACTTCACCTTGAATACTGGTATGTAAGTGCGGTTGTAAATCTGACATAGGATAAATACGGGTGCGGTCTTCGTATCTATGGGGTAAGTGAAACAATAAATCTTGCACAGAGACAATGGCCAACTTTGCTAGTTTTTCTGCTGCTTTGGCGCCTACACCTTTGAGTTCGGTGATTGCTGTTTGGGCTAGACCTTTCATAACACACTCCCTATCCAGGTTGAGTGATATTCAATTACAGCAGCAGTGAGATTGGCAAACAAATAGAGGTCCGAGTTTTCACAAGTTTATGTTGCTAAGTATACTCGAAGATTTGACAGAATTACGCAAGGTTTCGCGAGTTGACTGTAATCAACTCGCGAATAAACAAAATGCCGTTTATAAAGAGCGCCATTTATAAAGACAGCTTTGCTGCCTGATAAAGTAACTCAGGTGAAATACGTATTTTAATATCGGGATTGACGTAACTAAACTTTACCTTGCCTTGAGTATCTAAAATAAATACTGCGGGTGCAGGTAAAACAGCACTGCCGGTTTTTTTATCACTAGTTAAGTTAATGTCCCATTTAGATTTGTAGGTAGTGCGTTTTTCGTCTTCTACATAAAAACCAATACCAAAACCACTGATTGCTTCTAAATCTGGGTCGGCTAACAACCGAACGCTAAATTTGGTTTGCAGTTTTTGTGCTTGTAATTGAGCCGGTGTTTCAGGAGAAATGGCTAAAATTTGATAACCTAATTCGTCAAGTTGACCTTCAATATCCTTTAACCCCGCCAATTGACGATTACAGTAAGGACACCAACCGCCACGGTAAAAAATCAACACTGTAGGTTTTTGCATGGTTAAGGCTTTTAGACTGACTGGATCGCCGTCAACAGTTTGTAATTTACTATTAGGCGCTGACTGACCAATTAGAAGCGGCGTGACGTTATATGCTGAGTCGGCTATTTGTGTTCTATCTAACGCATAAGTGTGCAACGTCAGGGTTATTAAAAAAAATGTCAGTCCGATTTTTAGAAAATTCATAGGGTATCTCTTAGTTATGGGCCAATTAGCCGAGAGTAGGGCTTTATCATTAAACCAAGTAGACCTATGACTTCGCAGATACATTTCAAATTGTACGGATAAAAGGGTAATTAGAAGTGAGCTAGAAACAAAGTGACGTTTATTTTGTTAACTGTACCTGTTGCCACCATTTATCATCGGCATCAATATATCCTTTGTTATCGATATGAGGATAGGGCAGTCCTTTACGATCACAGACTTCTCTTAGTCTTGGAAAACCCGCTTCAAATAACATTTTTTGACAGGCTTGCTCTGGTAATTGTTGGCTATTGTACATACCAGCAAGTTGCCTTTGTCGTTGAGCTTCATACAAAATCAGTGCAGCAGCTACCGATACATTAAGTGATTGCACCATGCCGACCATAGGAATAATAATATCCTGATCTGCAGCCGACACGGCTTCTTGGGTGGCGCCGTGTTTCTCTTGGCCGAGAATAATAGCGGTAGGTAGGGTGTAGTTAATTTCTCGAAAATCTACCGCATTGTCAGATAAGTTGGTTACCAGTATCTGCATGTTTTTTGTTTTTAGATGGCTTACCGCGTCCTCGATGTTTGCATGTTCTTTGGTATACACCCAGTTTTCGCTGCCCATAGCGGTGCTTTTGCGAATGTGCGGCTTTTCATTCCAAACGGCATGTATTTCATTGACACCGACAGCATCACAGCTGCGCACAATTGCAGAAACATTGTGCGGTTTATTCAACTGTTCTAAACATAAGGTTAAGCTAGGTTGACGTAGACTAAGAAAGTGCCTAATTCGAGCATAACGCTCGGGAGTCATGAAGATCTCTGCGGACATAATAGATCCCTACTCAGGTAATTCCATTACTCCGTCGATTTCAATTTGCACACCTTTAGGTAGGGCACTGATTTGCACGGCAGCTCGGGCAGGGTAAGGCTGTTTAAAATATTGACTCATAATGTCATTCACTACGGCAAAATTGGATAAGTCAGTTAAGAAAATATTCACCTTTACCAAGTGATTCAATGAGCCGTCTTCTACTGCTTCACAAACAGCCTGCACATTTTTAAATACTTGATGAGCTTGCTCTGCAAAATCTTCAGATATGACCTGCATGGTTTCTGGTACTAGTGGAATTTGTCCAGAAAGATAGACTGTAGTGCCGCTTTTAATTGCTTGGCTATAAGTGCCAATAGCTTGTGGCGCCTTGTCGGTATGAATGACAGACTTAGACATAATAGTTACCTTTTGTATGTGTGTTTGAATAGATTAATTAGATTATAGGTTAGTACTGTTTGGCTTGGCTATGCCTAGATACTCTTTGAACTTCCGACATGGTGCGGATTTTACGCATGACGTTGGCTAGTTGCAGTCGGTTTTTAATAGTCAGTTCAATATCAATATAATAAATATTGCTTTCTTTTTCTTCGGTTTGTAATCCAACAATGTTTGAACCGCAACTGGCAACTGTATTCGTCAATGTTGCTAAGGTGCCTTGATTATTAATTAGCTCAATACGCAACGCGGCATGAAAATTACCGTGTACATCATCGCCCCACTGCATAACTAACACTCGATGGGGTTCTTCTTTGCTTAATTTGCGAATATTACTGCAACCCGTTTGATGAATAGTCATGCCCTTTCCTGGGCTTAATACAGCAACAATTTCATCGTCAGGAATGGGGTGACAGCATCTGGAGTAGGTGACTAATAAACCTTCTGTACCGCGAATCGCCACTTTATTTTGCTTATCAGACAGCTTAGTACTTTCACCGGATAGACGTCGAGCGACAATTGCACTCAGTTCATTACCTAGACCTATATCAGCCAGTAATTCAGAGAAACTATCATGTTTGGTTTCGAGCACTACACGATCAATATCTGCCTGCGGCAGTTTATCTAATTTCACTTTGCCTAAAGCATGTCTGAGTAATCGATTACCCATTACTACAGCTTCTTCTGATCTTTGGTTTTTCAGATAATGGCGGATCCGAGATCTGGCTTTAGCACTGACCACAAAGTTTAACCAGTTAGCATTGGGTTTTGCTCGTGGAGAAGTAATAATCTCCACAGTTTGTCCATTTTCTAGCGGTTTACTCAGTGAAAACGCGCGTCTTTCAACTTTTACCCCTACGCAGGAATTACCCACATCAGTATGCACTGCATAGGCAAAATCGACGGCTGTGGCCCCTAATGGTAATTCAATGATCCTACCATCTGGGGTAAAGACATAAATCTCATCAGGAAATAAGTCCGTTTTCACGTTTTCAATAAATTCAAATGAAGAACTGGCGCTTTGTTGCAATTCAATTAAAGACTGCATCCATTTGCGCGCACGCACTTGGGCAGTCGTATCGTTGCTGTCTTTGTTATCTTTATAAACCCAATGCGCAGCCACACCTTTGTCGGCCATGTGATCCATGTCTTTGGTACGAATTTGAATTTCGACTGGAATACCGTGTGGACCAATTAATGATGTATGCAAAGATTGATAACCATTGGTGCGAGGGATCGCAATGTAATCTTTAAAGCGGCTTTCAATAGGTTTGTATAAGCCATGCATTGCACCTAAGGCTCGATAACAGTGATCAACCGAGTCAACTACTACTCTAAAAGCGTAGATATCCATGACTTCATTAAACAGCAATTCTTTGTTTTTCATCTTGCGATAAATAGAATAAAGATGTTTTTCGCGACCAGATACGGCAGCATTTATTTCAACCGACTTGAGACGTGTTTCGACTTCTTTTCGAGTATTTTCAATGATTTCTTTGCGATTGCCACGAGCTTGTTTAACCGCAGTTTTCAGTGCTCTATGGCGCATTGGATACATGGCTAGAAAACCTAAATCTTCTAACTCATTTTTGATGTCATGGATCCCCAGACGATGGGCGATAGGCGAATAAATCTCTAATGTTTCACGAGCGATACGGCGACGTTTATCTGGTCGTAACGAGCCTAACGTCCGCATATTATGCGTACGGTCAGCTAATTTGATAAGGATGACACGGATATCTTGGACCATGGCCATCATCATTTTTCTAAAGTTTTCTGCTTGGGCTTCTTGGGTGCTACTGAAGTGAATTTTTTCTAGTTTACTGACACCTTCAACCAAATCGCCTACGGTTTCACCGAACTGTGCGCTTAAGTCTTCTTTACTGTGATGGGTATCTTCTATTACGTCATGTAATAAGGCTGCCATGATAGTTTCATGATCTAAACACATGTCGGCTAAAATGCCTGCTACAGCAACTGGATGGGTAATATAGGGGTCGCCACTGGAACGCATTTGTCCACTGTGAGCATCTCTGGCTACTATAAAGGCTCGCTGAGCATCCGCTACCTTGTCGGGCGGTAAATAGGCTTCAAGCTTTTGTTTTAAACCCTCAAAAAGATACACACTAAACGCTTATAAATAGTTAATATTGATTAAGAATACGGGGAATTTGGCGTGAAGCCAACGGCTAAACATCAGATTGATGTAAAGCCGTTAAAAAAAGAGCTATTTATTGCTCTTGCAGAATATTTGCTACAGAAGCAAATTCAGCTTGATCTTGTACTTCTTGGTCATGCAGGTTTTCAGCATCAAGTGTATCAGCAGTCACTAAACCTAGCTCTATTTCTCGTAAAGCAATTACGGTAGGCTTATCTGTGCCACGTTCTACCAAAGGTTCTTTGCCTTCAATAGCAATTTGGCGAGCACGACGAGCAGCCACTAAAACCAAATCAAATCGGTTGCCAATTTTATCTACAGCATCTTCAACTGTTACGCGGGCCATGATGATCTCCGTCGGGTGGTAATATGAAAAAAAGGTCGCATAGTGTACTGGCTAATGCGCAAGTTTAAAAGCTATTTGATCAATCAAGTGGTAATTATGATCCCAATAAATTATCAAACAACTTCTGGTGGCGAATAATCTGTTTTTCTTTACGTAGTCTGCGAGTGGTTACTATCGCATCTAGCTCAGATAGAGCAGCGGTAAAGTTATCATTTACCACAACAAAATCAAATTCATGATAATGGGAAATTTCAGAGACTGCTTTAGTCATACGTTGTTCAATGATCTCAGCCGAGTCTTGCCCTCGTTCAGTTAAGCGTCTTTTCAGTTCTTCTTTTGAAGGCGGAGCAACAAAAATGGTCGCGGTATCGGGGATTTGAGCCTTAACCTGACGCGCACCTTGCCAATCAATATCCAGAAACACATCAATGCCCTGACGTAGCGTTTGTTCTATGACTACCTTAGACGTGCCGTAATAATTGCCAAATACTTCTGCATGTTCAAAAAAGGCACCTTGTTCAATCAATAACTCAAAGTCTTTGCGATCGACAAAATGATAATGAACGCCGTTAACTTCACCGGGTCGTGGTTCACGGGTAGTGTGTGATACAGATACTTGCATTGCATTATTATGTGCATCTGTTGAAGGATGTTTTTCTAATAACGCTTTGATTAAACTAGATTTTCCGGCTCCGGATGGCGCCGCCAAAATAAACAAATTTCCAAGAGTTTGAGGCATTTTTTTATCTTTTAATGATTAATTATTGTGTCGCGATTGATTAGCAATGTTAGCATATTCTCACTGTACGAAAAATGCCGAAGTGGAACATCGACTAAACAATCGTTAAATTTCGCTTCTGACTAATAAAATGGGTAATGCAAAATGAATGATAGTTTATATCATCAAATGACCGATGACTTGTTAATCGACATAGAAGAAATGCTCGACGAGTGTGAAGTGGATATCGATTATGAGTCTGCTAGCAGTATTCTAACGATGATTTTTCTAAACGGCTCCAAAATCATTATTAATAAACAACCACCGTTACATCAATTATGGGTTGCCACAAAGTTTAATGGCCATCATTTCAATTTTCAGGACGAACTGTGGATAGATGAACGCACAGGTGTTGAATTTTGGTCGTTTTTGGACGACGCGGTTTCTAAGCAAGCTGAACAAACCATCAAACTTAAAAAATAACGTTTAACCCAACGAGATAATGTACATGAGTGATCAAGCTTTACCCTATGTCGAAGTCAATCCCAGTCATCAAGCAAAAGCCACTGTCATATGGCTACATGGTTTAGGTGATTCTGGTAACGGCTTTGCCCCAATCGTACCTGAGTTAAAACTACCAGCAGAATTAGCGATTCGATTTGTTTTTCCTCATGCGCCAATGCGTTCAGTGACCATTAATAATGGTATGTCGATGCGAGCTTGGTATGACATTACTAGCCTAGATTTTAATAATAGAGCTGACAGCCAAGGGGTAAAAGAGTCATCTGCCTTAGTAGCCGATTTAATTGAAAAAGAAATCGCCCAAGGAATTCCAGCCAACAAGATAGTGCTAGCAGGATTTTCCCAAGGTGGTGTTATTGCTCTTAATTTAGGAATACGTTACGAAAAAACATTAGCCGGTATTATGTCTATGTCTAGCTATATGAGTGAGCCTGAAAAATTGAATGATGAATCCCACTCTGCAAACAAAAATACACCTATTTTTGTGGCCCATGGCACCCATGATGACGTTGTGCCTATTTTTATGGGGAATGCCGCATTTAAAGTCTTAGAAAGCAACGGTTATCCAGCTACTTGGCATGAATACGCTATGCAACATAACGTTTGTGCGCAGCAACTAAACGATATTTCAAGCTGGTTACAAGACAAGTTATGTTAGTACACATAGATATTTTCTATACTTTTTTGATTTCACTGGCTAACCTTTGACATGACAGCAATACGTGTAAGGGTAAGGTATTTTGCATAAGAGTCATTTACTTAGCTTTGAAGGAGCGATGGTAGAATTCATTGCTCAGACTAAACCGCAACAACTGGCGGTATTGGTTAATATGGTGAGTATGGCTGAAGCAGAAGAAATTTTGCAAGAAGCCTACCTGAAGGTGTATTTACTAGTGAGTAAAAACCCGAATAAAGACCAGCCAATAGAGCAATTGATGTCTTTGCAACCTATGCTTTACTCTATCGCTAAAAACCTCGCTATTAGCAATATTCGACATCAAAAAGTAGTCAATTTGCATCTACAAAAAAGTGGTAATTGTTTAGAAGAAAGTGAAACTCTGCAAACACAAAGTTCAGAGTATGAGTTAATCAAGCAAGATCAAGAAGCGTTGTTACTAAGTGCTATTAATCAGCTTCCACCCATATGTAGGCAAGTTTTTGTGCAACGAAAGTTACATTCTAAAAGTCATGCTGATATTGCAGCTATGCTGGGCATTTCTACAAAAACTGTGGAAAGTCATCTAGCTAAAGGGCTGGCCTTATGTAGAGAATATGTGCGTAAAACCAAACAAGTGGACCACAGCAAATTACGAGCGAATTCAAATTGAATATCGAAGAGTGGTCAGGTTATGAACTATCAGAGCTTGTGCTTGAAGAAGCGGCAAACTGGATAGCCTCGCTCGATTCAAAAACGTTGGATGAAAATGGGCAAATAGCGTTTTACGATTGGTTGCAAGCACACCCCTCACATCAGCATGCTTATTTGGAACTGTCAGAGTTGTGGGCGAAAAGTTCCTGCATAAAAAGTATGGAGCATATGGTCGAAAAGTCCCAAGTGGTGTCTTTTCCAGATAAAAAGATTAAAGCCGCGCCTCAACCTGAATCCCTCCACCCCTCAAGTAGTCCAGCCTGGGCTTATTCATTGGCCATCGGTCTTATTTTTGTTGGTCTAAGCATGCCTATTATTCAGCAGTTTGTTTAACAAAAAACGGTATTGTTTTTGCCTTATGTAAAATTTGTGTAAATAAAAGTAAGGGTTTTACAGCCCTCATGCGTTTGTAATGAAAAGAATAACAATTCATTTATCGAGGCAAACACATGACACACTGTTTTATTCAGAATAAAAACCATCGATTTACCCCTAAGCTTCTCTCACTCACCATGGCTTCTCTTTTTTCATTGTCGACGTTTGCCCAAGACGCCAGCACCAATAATGATGAAGAAAAATCAATCGAAAAGATTCAAGTCGTTGGTTCGCATATTAAAGGTGGGCAAGTCGCTGAGGCATTGGCCGTTTCAGTTATAGGCGCTGATGCAATTGGCTCCTTGGGGATTGATTCTATCGATGATTTATTACAGCTTATTCCTGAAAATGGACAAAACTTTTTTAATGAAGCTGAAAATATCGGTGGTGGTGTAAATGCCGCTCGCGGTGATGTAGGTACATACAACCTGCGTAACTTAGGTACGGGCAACACCCTAGTGTTGCTAAACGGTCGAAGAATGGTTAACTCTGCGTCTTATCAAACTGAAGAAGTGGGTGGCAGTTTTGTACCTGTTAGTTCGGTTAACGTTAATACCATTCCTGTTGTTGGGTTAGATAGAGTGGAAGTGTTGCGCGATGGTGCATCGGCTATTTATGGCGCTGATGCGGTAGCAGGCGTGGTAAACCATGTATTAAAATCTGATTTTGTGGGCTTTACCTTATCGGGAAGATGGGCGGAATACGAACATTTACCCCGTGACCAACAAACCTTAACCCTTGAGTGGGGCAAAGATTTTAATGAAGGTAGAACTAATGTAAGTACCTTTATCAATTATTTCTCTCGCGACCGAGTCAACTCTCAAGATGATGAACGTTGGGCAGATTCTGATTTTCGATCACGGGTACCTGAAGATTCTCCTTGGTTCGGTAGCACCGCATTTCGCAACAATTCGGCCAACTCGTTATTTGGCCAGTATGATCTAGTGAGCAGTGCATCTGGTGCCGGAGTAAGGGATGTGTTTACTGATGGTAGTGGTGAATTTGAAACTTTTCCGATTGGTGACCGCGCTGCGAATACGACCTGAATACCACTACCTGTGGGCGCATAGATGGTGGGGGTACATACCGATTAAACCTCAATGCCGACCGAGATTTAAGTTCAGAGCTTACAAGGATGAACTTTTTTATGTTCATCAACCATGAATTTGAAAATGGTGCTGAAGCCTTCACTGAAATGTCTTTTTACAAATCTGAAACCAATTTAAGGCGCCATGCCACTGCACCGTTTTCTACCTCAAAACTCAGAGTCGGCGCAGAAAATTACTACAACCCATTTGGTCCTTGTGGCTCACCTAATAGACTGCCCGATGAATTAATCCCTGATGTGCCTTGTAGTGGTCTTGAACTCACCATTGATAATTACCGCTTTGCCGAATTACCACACATAGTCGATAACGATGGCGACACTTATCGTTTCTTACAAGGTTTTAGAGGTGAAATGGGAGAGTGGGATTGGGAAACCGCATTTTCACATTCCAAAGCAACAAAAGAAGATACCACCCATAATCGTGTTTCAAATAACCTTATGGCCGAAGCATTATTTGACTCTACAGCCGCTGCGTATAATCCCTTTAGTGGTGGGGTGAATTCAAATATAGAACGAGCACTGATAGACGTAGTGAGATTCAATGAAACTGAATTGACCACCTTTGATGCTAAATTTTCACATCCCGAATTATTTATGTTACCTGCCGGACCCGTGGGTTTTGTTGTTGGGGTTGAATATCGTGAAGAGTCTTTTATTGATGATCGCGATGATAGGTTAGATGGCACCATAACGTTCACTGATTATGAAGGCGACGTTTACCCCTATGTATCTGATGTGGTTAACTCAAGTCCTACTCCTGACAGCAGCGGAAAGCGTGATGTTTCGTCTTTATTTGCCGAGGTGCAAGTACCTATTCTTGATAATTTAAATGCTCAAGTAGCGATACGTTATGAAGATTTTTCTGATGTCGGTAACACAACTGTAGGTAAGGTAGCCTTTGGCTGGCGTCCAGCAGATATGTTGTTGGTACGTGGTTCTTGGTCAGAAGCGTTTAGAGCCCCTAATCTAATTACGGTAAATGAAGATATCGTTGCACGTAACAATAATCGAAACGATTATGCCTGTATCTATGCCGCAGAAAACGGCGGTGACCCAGATCAGGATACGCTTGATTGTAGAAACTCTATACAACGTATTGCCCAAGGTAGTGATTTTTTAAAACCTGAAGAGTCCACTAATACGTCTATAGGTATAGTGCTGACTCCTACTGATGAACTCACCGTGACCTTCGATTATTGGTCAATTGAAAAAGAAAGCACTATAGGTTTATTTGGTGAAGAGAATCACACTGTATTGGATTTGTTGTTACGAATTGAAAACGGTTTGAGTAATTGTGACTCCGCTCAGTTTAATCCAGCTGTCACTCGTCAAACACCAGATGATGATCAAGTCAGCATATACGAAGCCGCTGGCATATGTGCCGGAGGAGACATTCAGTTTGTAGATGATCAATATGCTAATTTAGATGACCGTAATTTAGCAGGTTATGACATTGGTATTTATTACGATGTAAAAACTGAAATGGGTAAATTTAAGTTTAGCTATAATGGCTCATTCATAGAAGAATTTGAGCAAGTGGCTGGTGGCCAAGCGGCAGTGCTTGTAGCAGCACAAGAATCAGGAGTATTGCCAGCTAACATTCCTATCGCTGGATTTGCTGATTTAATTGGTCAAGATGGTAATCAAGAAAAACGCGAATCTATGCGTGTGTCGTGGAGTAAAGGTGATCTTGCTGCTTCTTTGAGTGGTAATAAAATAGGTAGCTTTTACCAAAGTTCATTAACGCTCAATGACGGGACGCGTTATGTCATACCTTCAATGACCACATTTAATGCTACCTTTGACTATAGCTTTGATGTGAATGACATCAGTACACGTTTACGTTTTGGCATTCGTAACCTAACCGATGAACGGGCGCCACTTGCTGACCGCTACTTCGGATTTTTCTCTGATGCTCATCGAGATTATGGCCGTAGTTATTACATGGATTTTAAAACCAGGTTTTAACTCCTATCGACACTTGGGCCAGATTTTCTTATATGATCTGGCCCACCTCTATGAACTAAAACATAAGGCAGTAAAATGAGTAATAGCTTACCGGATATTACCGATCAACACCGTGCTCGATTCCAAGATATCGGATTGATTATGGGACCAGGGGTTTTTGTCCTGATGATGTTTTTTGGTGGATCCCAAACCACTATGGATCCAGCTGCATGGCGCGTGGCGGCCGTTGGCTTATGGATGGCCATTTGGTGGGCAACCGAAGCAGTACCAGTACCAGTTACCGCATTTTTACCTATTGTGTGTTTTCCCTTTTTAGGTATTACTACATTAGCAGAAGCAACGGCTTCTTATGCTAACCCCATCATTTACCTATTTCTCGGTGCGTTTATTTTGGCCCTTGCTGTAGAGCGGTGGGATTTACACAAACGTATTGCATTAGGCATTTTATCTTACACCGGCACAGACGGTACTCGGCTGATTGGCGGCTTTATGTTAGTCGCTGCTTTGTTGTCTATGTGGATGACAAACACCTCCACTACCATGATGTTAATGCCCATTGCATTATCTGTCGCCAGAGTGATTGCTGAAAACAACACGCATTTAAGCCAAGAACAAACTAAATCTTTTCAAGTTGCCATGTTACTGGGGCTAGCTTATGCAGCAACAATTGGTGGTTTAGCCACATTAGTAGGCACGCCACCTAACGCTCTGTTAGCGGCATTTTTGAATGAAAATTATGACATCAAAATAACCTTTGCTAGTTGGATGTTGGTAGGTGTACCGGTAATGTTAGTGATGTTGCCATTGGCTTGGTTATCGCTTACCCGCTGGACATTTAAGATAAATATTCCGGCTAACCCTGAAGTGAACAAACATTTAGCAGAACTCAGACATGACTTAGGAAAAATGACCTCTGCTGAAAAACGTGTAGCGGTTCTTTTTGCACTAGTAGTTGTATTCTGGATTGTCAGAAGACCGATATCCAACTTGCTGAATATCGATTTTTTAAGTGATACGGGCATAGTCATGTCTGCCGCTTTACTACTATTTTTATTACCCAGTGGTGATCAAAAACAACCGCAACTTATGATTTGGCATGATGTTAATCGATTGCCTTGGGGTGTGTTGATTCTGTTTGGTGGTGGCTTAAGTTTAGCCGCTGCCGTGTCGTCGTCTGGGCTGGCAGCCTGGTTAGGCAGTAGTCTTACACCTCTTGGTGCATTTGGCGTATTTACTTTGGTCATTGCTGCTACAGGCTTAGTGATTTTTCTAACTGAACTGACGAGTAACGTGGCAACTGCAGCTACCTTTTTACCGGTAGTCGCTGCCGTTGCACTCGAATTAGGGGTGTCGCCATTACTGTTGTGTATTCCTATTACATTGGCGGCAAGTTGTGCCTTTATGTTACCTGTAGCTACACCGCCTAATGCTATTGTATTTGCATCGGGGCTTATCAATATTCCGCAGATGGTAAGAGCTGGCGCGGTATTGAACGTGATTGGGATGTTGCTACTTTCTGTCGTCTCAATTTGGTTAGCGCCGTTGGTGTTTTTATAATGGACAAGCGCTCAGCTAAAACCAGTGTGAAATTATCGGCTTTGTTACTGTTGTTTTTTTGCATAGGTCAAAACGTTTATGCGGCAAAAGACCAAGCCATTAATGAGGCGTTTTTTAATAGCCTTGTTGCACCTAAAATACATCCTGCGTCGAATCTAACTCGCGTATTGTTTGTGGGTAATAGTTTTAGTTTCTACAACAATGGTGTTCACAATCATTTAGCTAGTTTGATTCGTTCTTCTGGAGAGTGGAAAAGAAATAACCGATTACGTTTATCTACGTTATCCGGTGGGCATATCAGCGAACACAGTGCAGATTTAAACGATCTGTTAAATAACCCCTCAGGAAAATGGCAAGCTATTGTATTGCAGGGTCACAGTAACGAACCCCTTCACCCTAAAAAAAGTCTCAATTTTGTTAAAGCCACATCTCTAGCGGTGCAGCAAATCAAAGCTAAAGGTGTACAGCCTATATTGTTCATGACTTGGGGATATAAAGAGCAACCTAAAATGGGGATAGAGCTTGCTGATATTTATACAAAATTGGCTAATCAGTTAGACGTGTTAGTCGTGCCGGTTGGTTTGGCTTTTGCGATGGCAGAAAGGGAACTTAGCAATATCGAACTATTTGTGCCGGATGTGTTGAGCGTGGATAGTTCGCAAAAACTCACCTATCGTAAAGACTGGAAACATCCCAGTGAGGCAGGCACTTATTTGGCTGCCTGTGTGTTTTATTCGACTTTATATCAACGTTCTCCCGAAGGATTGATCTTTAATGGAAAATTAGAAGAGGACGCTGCTTTGGCTTTAAAAAAGCTCAGTTGGCAAGTCACTCAACAATTCTACTCAAAGGGTTAACCGGTGAAAATAAAAAGCAGTATCTACATACTATTAGTACTATTATTTTGTGTGTTTGGTGGTGATTTGTATGCCAAAGAATGCGAATTTGAAACAGTCAGTTTTATGACGAACTTTGAAACTGGTAGGCTAAATAGTTGCAAGCAGCTGTCTAAACATCACTACTTATTAACCACCGATGCAGAAAATCGTCCGATCAATCCCAGCCCTTGGTATGCCTTTAAAGTTGAACCCAAGCAAGGTGTGAAAACACAGCAAATTAAAATTACTGTACAAGCAGAGCAAGCCAAATCTAGATATCTACCTAAAATGAGTCCCGACAGTAAAACTTGGTACAACTTACCTTTTACCAATAAAGACAATCTATTAACGTTTGAAATAAGCCTTTCCAAAGCTTTGTATATTGTAGGGCAAGAAATTATCAATAATAGCCAATACCAAAGCTGGATGACTGAAATAGCCAATGTCAGTAGTTTTACCAAGATCACTCTAGGCAACTCTACATTAGGCCGACCTATTGATGGGTTAATTTCGCAAAACCCTAATAGTACTGGATGGTTGCTGATTATAGGCCGCCAACATCCACCAGAAATAACAGGTGCGCTGGCGCTGTTTAGTTTTGTGGATGAGCTGGCACAAACATCCCAGTCCCAACAAGCGTTTTTACAACGTTTTAATGTGCTGATTATACCTAATCTAAATCCAGATGGTGTAGCTGCAGGGAACTGGCGACACAACAGCAAAGGTGTAGATTTAAACCGAGATTGGGGTAAGTTCACTCAAGTTGAAACGGCTTTAGTTAAAGCTAAATTAGATAGCCTACTAAAAGGTCCGCAGCGCCTAGTGTTTGCTTTGGATTTTCATTCTACTCAGCAAGATATTTTTTACACCATGCCAACAGATTACACTGTGGCCCCCGCACAATTTGCTACTGAGTGGTTGGCTAAAATAAAAAACCAAAGTGTTGCGTCTTTCGTAGTCAGGCCTAAACCAAGTTCAAGTCCAGGTCGTGGGGTGTTTAAACAATATATTGCCGATAAATATAATGTACATGGGATCACATTTGAATTAGGTGACAACACCCAAAGAGAGTTAATTGACCATATTGCTAAAGTCAGCGCTGAATCACTTATTGTGCAGATGCTTGGCACAGCACCACATGCCTTTAATTATTCACCTACAATCCAATAAAATTCATCTAAAGAGAAAGTCAGTTTTTAAATTTGTATTAAATAATCAATAAGCCCTTCCATTCGGGCTTTTTTTTGTTCAAAAAATAGCGCAAAGTGAATGTAGGTAACACTTTATCTTGTTTGGTATAACCTAACTTTGGAGGACGCAGTGAAAAAACTTTCCCATCTACTCATTATTTTATCCTTGTCTGTGTATAACCAATTTGTTTTTGCACAAGTTGAACGCAGCCAATTGACTAGCAGTATTGAAAACAGGGAACCCACCGACAATCTAGAAGGTTTAGTACAAGGTCAAAACGGAGAAGTGAAACGTGTTTATTTTTTTACCCAGATTGTGGGGCTAGCTAACCAGCAAGTGACCCATCGATGGTTGTACCAAGGCGAAGAAAAAGCAGCTGTGACTTTGAATATCGGTGGTGATAATTGGCGTACTTACTCGAGCAAAAGTGTACCCAATTATTGGCAAGGTAAATGGCAAGTACAAGTATGGCATGGTGATTTAATGTTAATTAGCCACCATTTCGAAGTGAGTTATTCTCAATCATAATATGTACTTTTGTATTGGATTAGAAAAGGACAACTCATCAACCAGTTGGCATTGTTTTATATCAATATTTTATTCATATAAATAAGTAAATATTCAACAAATTGTGCCGTACTGATTATAATCAATATTGTATAGTTTTTAATTCGAGTAGGTTGTTTTGGTATTTAAGCTTAACAAGAATAAAAAAATAATTTGGACTTACATTTACGTCTATATATTTTGTCTTTGTGCTGGTCATCAGGCTCATGCTGGTAGCTATGTAATTGGTGTCGAAGACATAAAATACTACCCCTATTTTGATTTCACTTCAGACAAAGCAACGCTTGCAAAATCTCTTTTAGATCAGTTTGCTAAAGATAGTGGACATACGATTAGTTACCTTCCGTTACCTATTAGGCAGTTTCCAAAATGGCTATATAAAGAAAATATTGATTTTAAGTTTCCCGATAATGCAAAGTGGCAAAAACAAAGCAACGTCCAGCAATTAACTATACATTTTAGTGAACCGGCAGTGGCTATGACTGCAGGCACTATAGTACTAGCTAAAAACCAACATAAAGAAGAAGATTTCTTTAAGACCATAGGCTCAATTACTGGCTTTACCCCTATTCACTGGGGGAAACAAATCGAACAAGGAAAAGTCAGCATCTATGAAGATTCAAGTCCTAAAATATTAGTGAAATATCTTGCTAACGGACTTATTGATGGTTTAGATGTAGATCTTGCCGTAGCAAAGGATGGATTACAAAAATTAAATCTTCAACAGAAGCTAGTGATCAGCGAACATCTTCCAAAGCAGGATTTTTCTTACCGGTTGTCTACTGTGAAGCACCCAGAAATTATCAAACAGTTCAACCAATGGTTAGTAACACGCCAAAAATATATTGAAACGCTAAAGGTCGAGTTTGGCATTTTAACTATTGAACCGAATCAAGCTAATATGGTTAAAAAGTAATTAGTTCCGATAAAATTATTTCATCTATTATTTAATTAGAATAGAGCATTTTTCCTATAACCTAGGGTGCTTATTTCGCTGTTCGGATGGGGAAAGTGCGATGGGAAAAACACTGATTCGTTTCGCGAAACCAGAAGAAGCACAGTTGCTAAGTGAGTTAGCCCAATGTTCAAAAGGGCATTGGCCGTATGACGCTGATTTTTTAGCCAGCTGCAAAGAAGAGTTAACCTACAATGAAAGTCAGCTCGCCTCGCCTCAGTATTGCTTTAAAGTTGCAGAATTAGGTAATCAGACTATCGCAGGATTTTTTGCGCTTAACTTTTCAGAAAGTGATTCTCCAGAGCTTGAAGCTTTGTTTGTTGACCCAGTTCTTATAGGCCAAGGTTGGGGTAAACAGTTGTTAAATGCTGCAGTTTCAGTCGCAAAAGAACACAAAGCAAAAAGCATAAAATTACAAGGCGATCCCTTTGCGGAGGATTTTTATCTAGCAAATGGTGCAGTCAAAGTGGGGGAAACGGAATCTAACAGTATTCCAGGGCGTTTTTTACCTTTACTCGAAATTTGTCTTTAGCCAAACACTCATAGTCCTTATGTTTCTGATAACATATGCTGCGTAATTTTTTGTTCAGGAATTTTCATGTCAACACGCATTATCCGTATCGCTACGCGCAAAAGTGCCTTAGCGTTATGGCAAGCCGAATACGTTAAAGCAGCGTTACTTAACGCCCATAAAAATCTGCAAGTCGAACTAGTGCCTATGAGTACGCAAGGCGACAAGATCCTTGATACGCCTTTAGCTAAAATTGGCGGCAAAGGTTTATTCATTAAAGAGCTAGAAGTGGCTATGACCGAAGGTCGGGCAGACATTGCCGTGCATTCTATGAAAGATGTGCCTGTCGCTTTTCCTGAAGGCTTTGGATTACATGCCATTTGTGAAAGAGAAAACCCGTTTGATGCTTTTGTCTCGAACCACTTCAAATCACTGGAAGAATTACCGCAAAATGCTGTGGTAGGTACGTCGAGTTTAAGACGTCAGTGCCAATTGCGTAAAGTCAGACCTGATTTGGTGATCAAAGATTTACGTGGCAATGTGAATACGCGTTTAGCCAAGTTAGATGCAGGTGAATATGACGCCATTGTTTTGGCCGCAGCAGGGTTAATCCGACTAGGCATGCAACACCGTATACAAACCGAAATCCCAGCCGAGTTATCTCTACCTGCGGTAGGGCAGGGGGCAGTGGGCATTGAATGTCGTAACGATGATGCGGATTTGATTACCTTGTTAGCACCTTTAAATCACCTCGAAACATCCATTCGAGTGCGGGCAGAGCGAGCTATGAATGCCAAATTAAACGGTGGTTGCCAAGTGCCCATTGGCAGTTTTGCTGAATTGTCTGGTCAAAATATCACTCTGTGTGGTTTGGTGGGGTCTGTGGACGGTAAAGTAATGTTGCATGCTAAACAGACCGATAGCCTAGAAAATGCCGAAAAGTTGGGGGAACATGTCGCAGAATTGTTACTTGCCCAAGGGGCGGGAGAAATCCTCAGTGCGTTACAAGCTAGTTAGCCTGTGACCTTTTTACTGCTTAGGCCTCAAGCAAAATGCCAAGCAAGCGCGCAGGCATTTAAACAAGCGAAATTGTCTGCTGTAGCTTGTGGTTTAATTGCTACTGTTTTAGATGATGATGCTATTGGCCAATTACCGTCAAAAATAGGCAATTTATCTAGCCACGTTTACGTTATTGTGACCAGTACAGTGGCGGCCGAGCAATGTGTGTTGATGGTAAATCAATGGCCCAATAATGTTTGCTTTTTTGCAGTGGGAGCCAGTAGCGGAGATTTGTTACAAAAGGCTGGTTTGACTGTTGTTGTTCCACAAGAAGCCAGAACAGAAGGATTACTTGCTCTTCCCCAACTTAATCATATTGTTAATCAACGTATTGTTATTATGAAAGGTTTTGGTGGCCGAGAATTGCTCCACGATACCTTGGTAACCCGTGGTGCTAAAGTAACTGAGTGGGAGGTGTATAAACGCGTTAAATTAGACGCCCCAGTTTCTACACAAGACTGGCGTGTCGAGCAAATTCGTTGCATTATTGCCACTAGTGGTGAAGTTATTCAGGCAGCCTTTGATTTTTTTGAAGCGGATTGGCTCAAAACGTTAAACTGGATCGTAGTTAGCCAACGAACTGCAGATATTGCATCTAAACTGGGTGTAACCCAAATAGATATTAGCCGTGATGCCAGTGATCAGGCCCTTATTCAATGCGCACAACATTTTGTTAATCGCGTAAGACATTCTTCGGAGCACTAAATGGCAGATAGTCAGGACAAGTTAACCCCTTCAGATGAAGCAAAACTGGCCGAGTTAGAAAAACAATTGGCCAAAGAAAAAGTAGTGAGTCCCTCAGCAAAAAAAGTGCAGGGGGCAGCGGCTGCGAATAAAAGTGCTGAAAAAGCTTCGACAAATTTTAATGACTCTTTAACCAAAGAAAGCAGCTATAAAAGCAAAGCTGCTGTTCGTCCAGATAAACCAGCTACTAAATCAAATAGCAAAACAGGTGTATTGTGGTTTTTTACCCTTATTAATTTATTACTACTGGCATGTATCATTGCTGCAGGATATTGGGTTTGGTTGCAGTGGCAAACACAAAATCAACAACAAACTGATGCCATAGCTGCTCAGCAAACAAGTATGCAACAGCAGCAAGCCAGTCTAGATCAGCAACAAAATAACATCGCTGAATCTCTTGCTTCTACTCAACTGGCAAAAAGTGATTTGGCTCAACAAAACCAAAGATTACAGAGCAGTTTACAAAGCTTGACGGAAGAGCTTCAACTTACTAGCGCACAAGTGCAAATAAACCAACGTAATTTGGCAGATGTATCGGGTCGTAGACCGGCTGATTGGTTATTGGCCGAAGCAGACTATTTAGTACGTATGGCTGGGCGCAAACTTTGGTTAGAACATGACGTAAAAACAGCCATCATGATGTTGCAGTCTGCTGATAGCCGTATTCAAGATTTAGATGATCCCAGTTTGTTACCTTTGCAGGCTAAATTGGCTGAAGATTTACAAACTCTGCAACAAGTACTCAGCAGCAATGTGGTGCGAGAAAAGATGCAAGGTCTGCGTGACCTATCGCGAATGCGCATCGGTCTGCACACATGGCGAGAAAAAATTGCTTTGTACAAAGCGCTGGTGAACGAGCGCTCACAGCAACGTTTGGCACAGCGTGACAGCCTGCAAACCTTGGGTGTCGACCAGCGTCAACAAACACTCACGCTGGAGCGTGATGAGAAACAGAAACAGCTGGAAAACATACTGGCGAAGAAAGACTATCTTGCGTTAGCCAGCGGCGAAACCGCAGAACTTCTCGAGATCTTGGATCGCGCTCGTGGCAATATTGAGACATTGAAGGCGGCGGGTGAATCGGTGAGTTATGAGGAGGAAGCCTACCAACGTTATCGCGGAATCTTACTTTGGCGAGCCAGTGAAACTTACAGCGAACAAGTTTGGATGGCGAAAAAACACCTTCGTGGTCTGGATCAAGCCTTGTTGAGTTTGGGAGAGCGAAAACAAACCATCGACAAGGTACTGACCGAAGCACCTGATATTCTCCCTTGGCTTGATAAGCTCGATCAAAAGAGCCTAGCCATTGATGAGCACAACGCCCGTGTTGAGCGGGCCATTAGCCGTGCTGAAGGAGCGCTTCGCCAAGAACTACTGGCAGCACTTAAGCAGCAGAGGCAACACTTGAAATCATACCTTGCGCAAACACGACTTGCGATTGCTCGCCTGTTGGATGCCGCGCTGAGGGCGCAGGAATCATGATGCGCCCAAGCAGACAGTTGATCTTGAGTGTCACTTTGGCCTGCAGTCTTGGCGCCTGTAGTTTTATGCCGGATGAGCCCCTTGATACATCGCCAAAACTAAATGCCTTAGAACCTGCACGACTGCCGGACGTGAGTTACCCCGTGCCAGAAGTACAATTGGCACAAGTAGCTGACAGCTATCAAAAGGCATTGGAGGTGACGGAAGACCCCCGCACCCAGCGACAAATTCGCATTCGCCTTGCGGATCTTGAAATGCAAAGGGCCCAAGAGATGATGTTGGCCAGCGAAGTGGCCGGTCGGTTTTTTGATCGAGCCATTGGTTTGTACCAAGAACTGATTGCTAACACAGAGCAAGGTGCAAGCGACACTGACGATGTTCAAGCGCGCGATCAACTCCTGTATCAGCTGGCTAAAGCACACGCGTTGGATGGCGATACAGATAAGTCGGAAGCTGTTTTGGCGAGTTTAGTGGATGACCATCCACAATCCGACTTTGTGGCCGAGGCAAAATTTCGCCAAGCGGAAAGAAGTTTC
>NZ_CAJWCF010000014.1 GCF_913020055.1 uncultured Paraglaciecola sp.
TATAAACATTCTACTAAACGATTGTTTATATTTAGTTTTAATGGCGTTTTATCGCATGATTATTCCCCTGTTCCAGAAACATGTGCCCCAGCACAAAATGTATTGTGTGCACTCAAGGCTTTGTGTAGCGACCCTTGTAATATAGTATACGTGACGGGTGGTATAAACATGCAAACGATGGAAAAAAACCGTCTGCAAATAATGCCAAAAGAAATTACCTCATCCATTAAACCGATGCTTACCGCACTGAAAAATCAGTTAGAGAAAATTGATAACAAACTACACAAACTCATCGAAAGTTGTGACGAATATAAAATCAAGAATGACATTATTCAAAGCGTTCCTGGTGTCGGAAAAGTTGTTGCGTTTAATCTGATAAGTGAAATTCCAGAGCTTGGCTATATCAACAACAAAGAGGCATCTTCGTTGGTCGGTGTCGCCCCTTTTAATCGTGAAAGTGGCTCGTATAAAGGTAAGCGAATGATACGTGGTGGACGGTCACAAATAAGAACTGCGATGTATATGGCTATGATGTCAGCCATTCAATGTAATCCAATATTTAAAGCCATATATCAACGATTAATTACAGCAGGAAAACCAAAGAAAGTCGCAATAATTGCCTGTATTAGGAAGCTAGTTATCACACTTAATTCGATGGTGAGAGATGGTGTCTATTGGGATCCTAAAATGAATTAATATTAAGGTTTGACACCATAGTCACTTGTTAGGTTTACTTATAAACCGCTAGTACAACTTTTTCACTTTTATCTAACTCGATAACACATTGATTAGTGACAAAATTGAGCTTGCTACTAAACGCAATAATTGCCCCGTTTTCATTGATAGTATTTTTATAGCTAGACAGGTTTGCTGTTTCTAATTGCCTAATTACACTTGATTTCTTTACACCAACAGAGAAATTACCGCAAAGATAGAAAATTTCATCTTTAGCTATTTTCCAAAAAATGGCACCTGTAATGATGAATACTAATACAACCAAAAGGCTGATAAGTATTTTTTTATTTTTCGATTTCATACTGATGCTTCCAGATATTCCTGTAAACCTAACGCCAAGTTAAGCGGCGCAAAATAGTTTGCTAAAATGTTGAGGTACGAAACGCAGCAAACTGTTTTGCGTCCGACTTTAAGTTCTTGTTATGTTTACATTTACGCCAGTTTATATATATATATTTAAACCATTACCTAAAGCATGAACAAAAGATGTGAATATATACGCTTTATTTTCGCCGTGTTTATTATTTTGTTTATTGTAACAGTAAGCGAAAACAAGTCCTGCAACAAATGTATATGAAAATGTGTACCACCCACTAGAATCTTTTAGTAAATGATAAGCACCTAATACTGCACCACTAACAAAAATAAAGTAAACGTTCGTTATTTTTATTTTTTTACAAAGGCGATACAGTAATACACAAAAAAACAATGTTTCAAACAATGGCGAAAGAATAATAGGTGAGAGAATGTTTTCGAAATTTTTAACAATATTTTGATTTCTAAAAATTAGAGAGTATGACCATTGTTCTGACTCCATTGTGTTGTGAATTAATATGTAAAGGGTTGTAATGAATTTGGTCGTCAGAAAGACCAATACTGCGTAAAACGGTAACTCAATTAAAAGCAGATCTCTATACTTGTGCATACACATCCTTGTAAACATAACGCCCCGTTAACGGGCGAGCGTAGTTTGCGAGTCCGTGCCAGCGTTGTTTGCTGGCGTTTTCGTTAAACGGTTTGTTAGGTAACACTACTCATCCCAATCAGGATATTGCTCTGGTTTAATACCACTTTCAAGCGCTACTCTAGGGTAAAAAGTGTCAGGCTTTTCACTAAAACGTTTTTTCCGGCTTTTGCTTATTTGAAACAACCAGCTATCGCCGTAATCAAACATATAAAAGAGTTTTTTGCCTTTTGCTTTTAAGAATATTGTATCAACTGTTTCTTGAGTTACTTTGTCGTCATCGCATGATATGCGTTCCGAACTTCTTGAATAGTAAGAGTTAGCAATACAAAATTCATACATGTGGTCATTGTCAAAGCCTATCGCACTTAAGATTGCCTGATGTAATTCATCCAAGCTGTGATCAATAGGAATTTCCAATGCACATTCCCATTCATTGTGAGCATGCATGCCATCTAGTAATTTTATTTTTAAAGTTTCAATCATACTCAGAGCTTACCGTGATACCTAACGCTTTTTATAAATGGCGCGCGTTTTTTGCGCGTCCAGTGAAGGCCGTTTTTTGGCCGTAACGATATTTAATAAACTTGTTAGCCCTTATGTTAAGTCTACTGGATATTTGGCTACAGACATGCCAACAATTAAGACAACTAAGAAAGGCATTGCATGACACAACAATGCCGGACATTCTTTTACTGCTGCTTTAGTTGGGACGAAAAAATAAGGATCATGTTTATCTAAAAATCTATAAAAAGGTTTGAATACTGGTTTAAGCCATACATGAAAGTAGTAGCTCCCAATTGCGATGACTTGTGCCTGAAGAAGCATTACAAACATTTCTAATCCTATCGCATCAATAAACAATCCTAGAGCGATCAATTCAGGTTTTGACAATAAAAGGCAGACCGTAAAAAAAGCTAAAATTTTCGATAATGTTTTAGGGGACTTCATTAATCTTCCTTAAAAGGGCTAACGCTTCAAAGCAGCGGCGCGCGCATTTTGCGCGTCCGATGGCTTTGTTTGTTAGGGCTGCGATTACGCATGCCAGTTGATATCGATTTTTTTATGTGTTGCAACACAGTCACGTAAATATAAATTTATGAGGCTTTGATAAGGAACACCAGACTCTTCAGCCATACTTTTGAAGTAAGAAATAACATCTTCTCCAAGACGCATAGTCACAGATTTTTTTAATTTACTTGCGTAAGGGTTTTTACGCGATTTCATTGCTGATAAATCATATTCATCTTTCATAATTAATGCCCTCGCAGATAATTTTTACTTTCATTTTTTGTCGCTTTTCTAGCGGAAATAACTCTAATTGTGTTTCCATCATCACGCTCACAGTGACAAACGAGCAACAAGTTGGTTTGATTGCTCATTCCAAGCATCAAAAAGCGGTCTTCAGTTTTGGAGTTATCTTGATCAAAGAACTGAAGCGCAAATTCATCAAAAAATACAGATTTAGCTTCCTCAAAAGAAACTCCGTGTTTTTTAATGTTTGCTGCAGCTTTAGCCGCATTCCATTCGAATTTAATCATATGTACATTGTATGTACGAGAGGTGGGATTGTCAAAGAAGCCCTAACGCTTTTTATAAATGGCGCGCGTTTTTTGCGCGTCCAGTGAAGGCCGTTTTTTGGCCGAAACGAAGTTTAATAAATTTGTTATGTGTTGGATTTATCCCAAATGTTTTTACCTGTTTTTAACTTGTAAATAAGGTGAATACCAGAGATTGAGGTGACTAAACCACAAAAGGCCCAAAAATAATCACCTGTCTGAATCCCTACGATTAAACCAAAAATCCCAATGATAAAAATAAATATCTGACCAAACATTCTAAATCTCCATACTCTATTTTTTTACTCTGAGTAAATTACTATAAAAGTTTATATGCAAAAGATTATGAAACACATAACGCCCGGTTAAGCCGCCGGAACGGAGTTGATTGTTTTGCGTTAGCGTAGCGATTAAACGCAAAACGAGCAACGCAGTGTAGGTCGGCTTGAACCGTTTGTTAAGTGACTAATCTCTAACCAATGCGTATGAATCTACCTTGTTGCCTACAATTTTAAACACTAACCACTCGGAATCTATGGCTATTGCTTGGCGCTCACGACCTAAATAATAAACCATATCATAACTCTGAAAATATGGCGTATCATCAGGCTCTCCGAGCAAGGCTATAACAGAAGATTTATTCATCCCATTAATGATCTCATTTTCAATTAAATCATCTACCATTTTTAAGCGAACTGATTCCCAGCTCATAGTAGGTTCAGTGTTTTTCCAGATAGTGGAATCAAATTTTTGAGGCTCAAAATCAATAGCTCCAATTGTGAACCAATAGTAGAACGCAGAAAAACTTAAAACAAGGAGTAAGGCTAATGTTCCAAGGATTACTCCTATAATCTTCAATGACTTCTTCATGTTCATGAGTGAATACACCTAACGCTTAACATATGGGGATTTTAGGAGCGCTTTACCAGCGAGTAAAATTCCCACCATGATGTTTTTGTTATACGTTTTTACCACAATTTTAAAGCCATCAAAGAATAAAGAACTGCAAAATTACTATATGCAATGAAAGGACAAACTAACGATTCCAAAGTTTTTGTTTCTTTATGTGCATTAGCCGCCTTAAGAGTTCCATACACAACGGGAGCTGGATAGCTAAGTAGCAGAATCAGTACAACCCAATTAATTATTTTTGCCATTGAGCCAGGTGCGTCGAACAGAAATACTGACATATACAGCGCTACTGGCCAAAGCAAAAGACTTAAGCACGATAAGGCACTTAAGCCTAAGCATAAAAATGTTATCGGGTTACCGTACATCCATGATTCCCATTGAACGTATAACGCCGCTATAAAAGGCGCGCGTTAGCGCGTCCAGTGGAGGCCGTATTTTTGGCCGGAACGATTTTTGATAGCTTTGTTATGAGTTTTTCTTGCACGATTTTTTGCTCTCGCGTTTGTTCCGCCAACTGGCTGAAAACGACCCTAATTTGCTTCGTACATTTTTGAATACTGGCTTACTTGGTACTTTAGGTTTACGCCAACGATACAATGCAACTATCAGCTCGAACAAAAGTAAGATGACCCAAAATACCACCTCAGTAAATAATATAAATAGAGGAGCTACCACTTCCGCAGCTGGTGCCAGAAGTGCTGACACTAATTCAACGACAATCATAATTATAGCCATGATTGCATCTACGATTATTTCAAAGAAAGCAGTTCACTCCTGTTGACTCATAACAATATTAATAGCCGGAAAAGTTCCGTGTTTAAACACGGAACTTTTCCGGCTTTCTACATGACTCATTTCTATCACAGCCACTAACCCTTTGTACAGGTTAACTTTATTACCGACTCCCAATTTTACAACTGGGGAAACACGGAACTTTTCCTAGATCTTGCTGTTATCCGGAAGTCTTACCTGAACTGTGTAAAAACACAGTTTTGTTGTGAGAACTTATTAAGACTCACGTAGAAATAAACTCTAATAGACTAAGACAGTTATCGGCGAAGCCGATGCTTTTGATTACCCTCGACTCAAAGCTCGCCGCTAAACTACTCATTTTTGTAGGGCAATCGCCAAGGACAGGCAATTGAGTAATGCCTCGTCTGGAACGAATCATTACGACCTGCAAAAATGAGTAGTTTAGTGGATGAAGAGTTTTGCCCTCGAGCGGCTTTTTTTGCTTACTTTTTGCAGCTGTAGGCGAAAAGTAAGTCGTTCAGCAAAGATGCTGTTTGAAAAAAGCCATGGATGGCGGTAAGCGACAGCGCATGCTTTAACTGCTTGCGCGAGATGCCAATCGAAAAACCGCATGCGACCGACATGGATGTCGGAAGGTAAAATAACGCAGGAGTAGTTATCGGACAGCGCATTGATGCAAGCGCCCGCTAGGGCATATAAACCATCCCAATATGCATAATCCCCCCATCATCATACACCTCACCAACCTCAACAAACCCCAACCGCTGATAAAACTCACTGGCATCAATCTGTGAAGACAAGGTAATTTTTGCTAAAGGATATTCACTTTGAATATCCTTTAGCATAGTGACCATCAAAGACTTACCCAAGCCGAGCCCCCTAGCCTGCGCAGCCAACACCACTCGCTCAATTTTCACTTCATCTAACTGCAATATTTTTCTATATCGAGCGTAGACAATTAAGTTGTCTTGTTGACCAAAATCCAAATAATGCATGGCCGATTGGTCATAATCATCGAGGTCAGAATAAATACTATTTTGTTCAATAATAAATACCTGTTGGCGTAATTTCGCCAAAGAGTAAAGCTCATTTTTAGTTAATTGTTCAAAGGTTTTTGTATACATATTGGCATGTGACTAGCGAATTGTTCGTTCTGTTGTTAGCATACGTCAACAGCTAAAAACTTCATATCTTTTCGTCACTTACTTCTAAGGTAACTTTAATGGATCCCTTTACTTTTATCTCCCTCGGCCTGTACTTTTTAGTGATGCTTGGCATTGGCTTATATTCTTTTAAACAATCCAGTACTGACGTTGAAGGTTATATGTTGGGTGGCAGAAGCTTAAGTCCTAAAGTAACCGCTCTTTCAGCTGGCGCATCGGACATGAGTGGATGGATGTTAATGGGCTTACCGGGTGCAATGTATGTATCTGGGCTTTCTAGTGCTTGGATTGCAGTAGGTTTAGCCATTGGTGCTTATCTTAATTATTTGTGGGTGGCCCCTCGTCTGCGGATTTATACCGAACTGGCAAAAAACGCGCTGACTATTCCTGATTATTTTGCCAACCGGTTTAATGACACAAGCCATAGCTTAAGGCTTATCTCTTCTATAGTTATTGTCATATTTTTCACTTTGTATACCTCTTCAGGCGTAGTTGCCGGAGGAAAATTATTTGAGTCCTCATTTGGTTTAAGTTACGAAATGGGCTTATATGTTACTGCAGGTGTGGTTGTGGCCTATACCCTATTAGGCGGCTTTATGGCGGTCAGTATTACCGACTTTGTACAAGGCTGTATCATGCTTGTCTCTTTAATACTGGTGCCTATAGTCGTGTTGTTTGACCTCGAAGGATTTAGCGGCGCGGCAACACAATTGGCGACTTATGATGCGGACTTTTTAGACCTATTTATAAACGCTTCCAACGGGCAAGCGATGACGGCCATAGGCATCATATCGCTACTGTCCTGGGGATTAGGTTATTTTGGTCAACCCCACATTATTGTGCGTTTTATGGCAATCCGTTCGGTACATGATATAAAAACGGCGCGCAGAATAGGCATTAGTTGGATGTTAATTACTATTACAGGCGCCCTTGCCACCGGAATACTGGGCCTTGCCTATGTGACAAAAACTCAAGGTGATATGCAAGATCCAGAAACCATCTTTATTTACCTGTCACAAATACTTTTTCATCCATTAATTAGTGGCTTTTTATTAGGGGCTATTTTAGCGGCAATCATGAGTACTATTTCATCACAATTATTAGTCACCTCAAGCTCGTTAACCGGTGATTTTTATCAAGCTTTCTTACGTAAAGATGCCAGCCAAAAAGAATTAGTTACTGCAGGCAGAATATCTGTTGCGTTGGTGGCCTTAGTTGCCATTTATCTGGCCTACGACCGCAACAGCACTATTCTCGACTTAGTCAGTAATGCTTGGGCAGGATTTGGTGCCGCTTTTGGTCCTTTGGTACTGATTAGCCTAGTCTGGAAAAGAATGACCAAATTAGCGGCGATATTAGGTATGTTGTCTGGGGCTACTACTGTATTAATTTGGATTTATGTACCTATCACTATAAATGGCCAAGTATTAAGTAATTGGATTTATGAAATTGTGCCGGGCTTTATAGTCTCTAGCTTGACCATTTTTGTTGTCAGCTTGTTAGGAAAACAAGATGACCAACTGGTAGCTGATACGTTCGACGAAGTACAAACCACCCTTAACCAACTTGATTAGTGGGTTAGAATATTCCACATAAGAATGTGGTCTCTGAGAAAATATAAGTCGATTTTAGCCAAGACGTCGCTACTTGAACGGCAATCCCCTTTCAAGTAGCGAAAGCGCAGTACAAAATCGGCTGTAGCTTTTTCGAATGACGAGGTTTAAACAAGCTTGTTTAAACCTCGCTGAATGGTCACTTTTTAACCGAATTGGTATTACCTACTTTTTCAGGTCATTTGGGACTGTAATAGCACAAATAAGAATACAACTTAAACTCGATTTTTGTTATTGTTCTAAACATAGAATTTTTTAATATAAACAACTAATTTGCGTGAGAAAGCCATGTCTAATTCGATCCCGACCGTATCCCATTTAAAGCAACTTGAAGCTGAAAGTATTCATATTTTTCGCGAAGTGGCAGCTGAATTCGACAATCCAGTAATGTTATATTCTGTGGGTAAGGATTCATCAGTATTATTACATTTAGCACGTAAAGCCTTTGGTCCAGGAAAAATTCCTTTTCCGTTATTACATGTAGACACCACTTGGAAATTCCATGAAATGATTTCGTTTCGTGATGAGATGGCCAAGAAACATGACCTGAACCTACTAGTACATATTAACCCTGAAGGTTTAAAAATGAATGTCGGTCCATTCAGTCATGGTAGTTCTAAACATACAGACATCATGAAAACACAAGGCTTAAAACAGGCACTTGATCATTATAAATTTGATGCGGCTTTTGGTGGAGCTAGGCGCGACGAAGAAAAATCTCGAGCTAAAGAGCGTGTGTATTCTTTCCGTGATGAAAATCACAGATGGGATCCTAAAAATCAACGTCCAGAATTATGGAACGTATACAACGCTCAAATAAACAAAGGCGAAAGCATTCGTGTATTCCCTATGTCGAACTGGACTGAACTAGACATCTGGCAATATATCTACATGGAAGGCATCGAAATTCCTTCATTGTATTTAGCCAAACCTCGCCCTGTTGTTAAACGCGACGGTGTGTACTTTATGGTTGATGATGATCGTATGCCCTTGGAAGAAGGCGAAACACCTGAAATGCGTTCTGTACGTTTTAGAACCTTAGGCTGTTATCCACTAACCGGCGCAGTAGAATCTACAGCAGCTACCTTGCCAGAAGTGATCCAAGAGATGTTATTAACCAAAACGTCTGAGCGCCAAGGTCGCGTGATTGATCATGACTCTTCAGGTTCAATGGAGAAGAAAAAAATGGAAGGATATTTCTAATGGCGAATAATATTATATGGCATCAACACGATGTAGATAAAGCGCGCAGAGCAGAAGCAAAAAAACAGAAACCTTGCGTATTATGGCTCACAGGCCTTAGCGGTTCAGGGAAATCCACCATTGCTAATTTGTTAGAAAAAAAATTAGCTGAACATGGCAAACACACCTATTTGCTTGACGGTGATAACGTACGTCACGGTTTGTGTGGTGACTTAACCTTCAGCGATAAAGACCGAGTTGAAAACATCAGACGTATTGGTGAAGTGTCTAAACTTTTTGTCGACGCAGGCACCATAGTGTTAACGGCCTTTATTTCACCGTTTAAAAGTGAAAGAGATTTTTGCCGTCATTTATTAGCGGATGGCGAATTTGTCGAAATTTTTGTTGATACTCCAATAGAAGAATGTGAAAAACGTGATCCTAAAGGCCTGTATCAAAAAGCCAGACAAGGCGATATTAAAGACTTTACCGGTATCGACTCGCCTTATGAAGCGCCAGAAAATGCAGAAATCACCTTAACTTATACTGAGCAAACGGCTGAACAATCTGCAGAGCAACTTTTTGACATATTAAAGCAAAAAGGAATTGTGGCTTAATGTTAAACCCAGAACTAATTCAAAGTATTGTTGATATCAGTCACCTAGCAGGCGACAAAATCATGGATATCTACCAGAAAGATTTTGCTATCTACGAAAAGTCAGATGAAAGTCCACTAACTGAAGCTGATTTAGCCGCCCACAACTGTATTGTTGAAGGCTTAAGTAAAGTATCTGAATTACCTGTTTTATCTGAAGAATCCGCAGATATTTCATGGCAAGAACGCAACAGTTGGGACACCTATTGGTTAGTAGACCCACTTGATGGCACCAAAGAATTCATTAAGAAAAATGGTGAGTTCACGGTAAATATCGCCTTAATCAAAGATGGCGTGCCGGTTTTTGGTGTGGTGTATGCACCCGTTTTAGAACAAACCTATGTAGGTGTGCTCGGTGAAGGTGCGTTTAAGATAACAGCTGGTGTAAAAGCAGCTATCTCTCCCAAAGCTTGGACCAAAGGCGAAACCTGGAAAATAGTCGGTAGTCGTTCACATCAAAGCCCTGAGATACAAGCTTTGCTTGACTCTCTAGAAGGCGAAACTGAGTTGGTGGCCATGGGCAGCTCACTTAAGTTATGCCTAGTGGCTGAAGGTGCCGCGCATCTTTATCCGCGTTTGGGCCCCACATCTGAGTGGGACACCGGCGCTGCGCAAGCTGTGGTAGAAGCGGCTGGCGGCAAAGTGACGATAATCGAAAGTGCGTCTGAACCGTTAAAAGCTGATGCCCAGCCCCTTAGATACAATCAAAAAGAATCCGTTTTAAATCCTTATTTTTTGGTGAGTTGCTAATTATGAATGGCGAAAATACATTATTACAGTCTGATATTTTGGGCTATCTAGATCAACATGAAAAGAAAGATATGTTACGTTTTTTAACCTGTGGCAGTGTTGATGACGGTAAAAGTACATTAATTGGTCGTTTGTTACACGACTCAAAAATGATTTTTGAAGACCAACTTGCCGCTATCACCAAAGACAGTAAAAAAGTTGGTACCACTGGCGACAAAGTAGATTTGGCTTTATTAGTGGATGGTTTACAGTCTGAACGTGAGCAAGGCATTACCATTGATGTGGCATACCGCTACTACTCTACTGATAAACGTAAATTTATCATTGCTGATACACCTGGACACGAGCAGTACACCCGCAATATGGTAACAGGTGCATCTAATTGTGATGTAGCCATCATCCTGATTGATGCGCGCGCTGGGGTTAAAACGCAAACCCGTCGTCATTCGTTTTTAGTGTCTTTGTTAGGCATCAAACACGTTATTGTGGCCGTCAACAAAATGGACTTAAAAGACTACAGCGAAACAGTCTACGAAGAAATCAAAGCAGACTATCTTGAGTTCTCTAAACAATTAGAAATTCCAGATATCCAGTTTATCCCGTTGTCAGCTTTAGATGGCGATAATGTTGTGAACGTTAGTGACAACACGCCTTGGTACAAGGGTGAAACCTTGATGACTATGCTAGAAAACGTTGAAATTAATGACGACATCAACGCAGACGATTTCCGTTTTCCTGTGCAATATGTGACTCGACCCAATCTGAACTTCCGTGGTTTTGCAGGTACGGTAGTATCTGGCCAGATTAAACCCGGTGATAGCATTACTGCCCTACCCTCAGGCAAGCAGTCTAAAGTGAAAGCCTTGGTTAATTTTGAAGGTGAGCAAGAGGTAGCCTTTGCACCTCTTACTACCACTATCACGTTAGAAGATGAAATAGATATTTCTCGTGGTGACATGATAGTCAAAAGCGACAATTTACCTCTACATAGCAACACTTATAGAACGAATTTAGTTTGGATGGATGAAGAACCTATGATGCCTAATAAGCAATACGGTTTTAAGTTTGCTACTAAATTTGTACCGGGTAGCGTCACAGATGTTGAATATCAAATTGACGTTAACTCTATGGAGCACAAAAATACTGTGCGTCTGGCGTTGAATGAAATTGCCGTAGGCAAAATCAAACTAACCCAACCTGTTGCATGTGACCCGTACAAGAAAAACCGCTCTACAGGTGCTTTTATCATCATTGATAGGGTAACCAATGGCACAGTTGGCGCTGGCATGATCATCGACGTAGCAGAAGATACTAGTGCAGGTCAGTTTTCTGAATTTGAATTAGAATTTAATGACTTGGTCAGAAAACATTTCCCTCATTGGAATGCGACTGACATTAGTAAACTGTAATTTTTAGTTAAACTAAATAAGAAAAAGAATAAGACAATATGGACATTAATCAGTATCTGGTATTAGCCATTTTTGCAGGTACTATATTGGCGCTTGTTACCACTAACAAGCGCCCGTCTTTGATCTTTTCAAGCGCACTTTTAGCCTTGATAGCTAGCCAACAACTAGTGATTGGTGATGTGATTAATAACTTCACTAATCAGGGTTTAATCACCTTAGTTTTACTTCTGTTAGTCAGTTCAGCTGTTGATAAAACCTCACTAATCAAACGTTTAGGTAGAACATTAGTTACGACTAGTTTTAACACCAGTTATTGGCGGTTATTTGGTTTAACCTTCTTCTCTTCCGCACTTTTGAATAATACCGCCATAGTGGCAAGTTTGATTGGCCCAGTAAAACAAAACCAATACCATCATGCATCTAGGTTGCTAATCCCCCTGTCTTATTCAGCTATTCTAGGCGGTACCGTTACCTTAATAGGCACCTCAACTAACCTAATTGTTGATAGTTTCTTAATTGAACATGGTCATGCTGGTTTCAATTTTTGGGACTTTACTCTGTATGGTTTAGTCGCTGGTTTGAGTTGTGGCTTACTAATGTTTATAATGACCCCATTATTGCCAGAAATCGCCAATAAAAACACAGAGTATAAAAGCTATTTTATCGAAGCTGATGTGGAACCAGACTGTGAATTAATTGGCAAAAGTGTCGAAGAAAACCACTTAAGAAATTTGCCTGAATTATTTTTGATTGAGATAGCACGTGACGGAAAACTGATCACACCCGTTACCCCTGAAATGGTTATTCAAACAGGCGACAAGTTGATATTTTCTGGCAACATTCAACATGTCGGCAACTTAAACCATATAAAAGGTTTAAAACTCTTCGCCGAGTCAAACGGCTTATTGCGCGAAAACCTCACCGAAGTCATCATTTCCAATCGAGCACAAATCATTGGGCAAACGATCAAAGCCCTTGGCTTTAGAGCGCTTTTTGACGCGGCTGTAGTGGCTATCAGGCGAGATGGTGAATCGTTATCTGGCAAACTAGGTGAAATTAAACTTCAGTCAGGTGACTTTTTGTTACTCGCCACTGGCCCAGATTTTATGCAGAGACATAACCTCGCCAAAAACTTTTTTATCTTGTCTGAAAAGAAGATGGAAACTAAGCTGAGTGGTCGACAGGATTGGATTACATTAGGCGGATTTTTAATCACAGTAGCCTTAGCAGCCACCTCCGTTTTGAACTTAGCCACAGGTTTACTGTTTTTTATAGCCATCTTAGTTTTAGCTGGTGTGACGTCGAACAACGAAATTAAGCGCAGTATCCCAATTAATTTGATTGTTGTGATCGTGGGTGCCCTAAGCCTTGCCACTGCTCTTGAAAAATCAGGTGTAATTGACCAAATAATGCAAATGATTGGCCCGTGGGCAGCCAGTGTAAGCCCCATATGGGCGCTAGTTATGGTGTACGTATTAACCTTACTACTTACCGAACTCGTCACTAATAACGCCGCTGCCGCGTTAATGTTCCCCTTAGCTTATGGACTTGTTCAAACCTTAGGCGTGCCAATTATGCCTTTCGCTTTAGCCGTAGCATTTGCTGCCAGTGCCAGTTTTATCTCTCCTTATGGCTACCAAACCAACCTATTGGTATTCAGCGCCAGTAACTATAAATTCATCCATTTTATAAAGTTTGGTTTACCCATATCCATTTGTTACTCAAGCATAGTGTTAACGTTACTGGCTTATACCTATGACCTTTAACTAGGTATTCAGAAGAGTGCGCTGAACAGCTTTTTAACAATACAAATACTCGGCGGCCATATACCGCCAATAATCTTAATATTTTCTTCTATTCAGCAATTTGAATATCAAATTCAGGCATCGCCTGAATCACTTTTTTGACCGTACAAGTATTGGCTGCGGCAAGTAATGCCTTTTTATATTTTTCAGGAAAACCTTCAGGCAATGACACCTTAATGGAAAAACGTTTGTGATATTTATCTTCGCCAATAGTCGAATGTTCTTGGGTAAGACTTATCCCTTGTGTACTGATGTCCCTTGCTTCACAAAATTTTCGAATATAAAAACCCGCACATAAAGGCATACTCGCCAAAAAATAATCAAAAGGCTCTGGGTGGGATTCATCTCCTCCTACCGATACGCTTTGATCACTTATGACCTGATGTTTGCCAAAATTGGCTTGTAATTTTTGTCCATCAAGTAGACTAACTTCTATTTTCATATCAAATACCTATTGAGTGATGTAAACCTAATACTAAACCCATACCAGCTCAAAATTCGCATTTTGAGCTGGTATGGGTATAGAGTGTAAATGATACTGGGATCAACAGAGTCATCAGTCAAGAACATATTCTGCTAATACGACATTAAGAAAGGAAATTGATTGCTACATTTACCGCTTAGTTTATTATGCGCCACCCAAAATATTTCAGCTAAAATAACTAAGCAAAAATGTCGACTAACGCACTATATAAAGACCTTTCAGGCTATTACGACTTAATGTGTGTCGATATAGATTACCACGCTCAAAGCCAGCACATTCAAAGGCTTAATCAGATTTTTGGTAACAAGGGCAATACACATCTTGATGTGGCCTGTGGAACCGGTCCACATATACGGCACTTTATAAATTTTGGTTTTCACAGTAATGGTCTTGATATCAATCAGCCCATGCTCGACATAGCTAAAGCCCGTTGCCCAGAAGCGCATTTTTCTTTGGCCAACATGAGTGAATTTAGCTTAATTGAGCCGGTAGATTTAATCACTTGTTTCTTGTATTCCATACATTACAACGAAAACATTGAAAAATTGAAAAACTGCATCGCTAGTGTACATAGAGCATTAAAAGCGAACGGAGTTTTTTGTTTTAACGTGGTCGACAAAAATCAAATTGATAACAAATTAATTGTTAAACACACCGCCAAACAAGAAAACGATTTATTTACTTTTAGCTCTGGCTGGCAATACTCTGGAAGTGGCGATAAGCAGTCTCTTAAAGTCAGTATTGAAAAAACGGCAGATAAAGAAACCCAAATATGGAATGACGAACATACAATGGTGGCATTCAGTTTTGCTCAATTGATAGAAATATTAAAACCTTACTTTGAAGTTCATGTATTTACGCACGACTATGAAAAGCTTATCTCATATGACAACAACTCAGGAAATGCCATTTTTACTTGTGTGAAAATTTAAACCTTGAATTAGATATGTCATAAAAAACTGCCAATATTAGGCGTTATGCGGTAATCCATTAACTATCAAACATGGCGTTAAATATTCTAATCTTCAATCAAATGTGAAGCTTCCATTTGACCAATCACCGTTAATCCCTTGCCGGTTTTTTTCGCTTGATACATTAATTTGTCTGCCTGGCTAACCATGTCACTCATCTTCACACTTTGTGGCATGTGAGTAATGACAGAGCCAATGCTCGCCCCAATCTCAATTGGATTTCCTTCAACATTAGTGATGGATGAAATCTGACTGATCAACCGGTCTAAATAACTTTTTAAATGAGCACTGTTGCCAATATCATAGAAACAAATGATAAATTCATCCCCACCAACACGAGCAATAATATCGCTAGTTCTCACATTATGTCTTAGATGGCTAGCGACTTCACAAATAACGACATCTCCAATGTGATGGCCAAATTGATCGTTAATAGGTTTAAAATTATCCAAATCAATAAACGCAATTGAAATACTTTTATTATTGCGGATCGCTAGTTTGTGTAATTTTTCACTATATTCATCAAACACTTTTCGATTAGGCAAACCAGTCAATGGATCATTTGAACTTGAGGGTTTGATTATTTCGTTACTCGACTCGATACAGGATAATAATAGGTATTTATCATCAAGAGGCGTGATGCCAATTTGAAGAGAGAATTCACCCCCACCTTTTTTTAGCCCGGTCACTACTCGTCCACTATTCATTGCCATGTTTTGTGGGTTAGCTGCATAGTTCTCCCTCAAAACCATATGTGACCTATGATATCTTTCTGGAATTAGGTCTTCGACATTATGACCAAGCGATTCTTCGTTATTGTAGCCAAATATATCTTCAGCTTTAGGATTGGCATAGGCTATCTTTCCGTCATCTTTGGCAACTAAAATAACGCCTAACGGTAATTTTGTGGCGATTGAAATGGCGAGATCTTTATTCAACGTTAATTTCGACATTATGAATGCAGTTCCTATTTCCAGCCATGAGACGACAATATATTGGCTTAAATATACAACCAAACGAAAAACAGCGAGTTATTTTTTGTTCTTCACTTGAACAACAAATATACGTTGATTATTTTAGTTGAAATTTTTATCAACCAGAAAGTTCTATATAACAATAATGTCATGGGAAATTTTAGTACGCAAAGTTTTAATCGCGAAATATAGCTCAATGTTGCTGAGCGATACCTACAGACTTGTATAAAAAGTTGGCTTTACCCGTTGCTTTGGTATTGATGTATTGCGCACCATAAGAGTTGTGCTAAGTAAAATTAACCAGCCATCCATTTTGTCTGCTTCAAATAAGTAGAGCTATTTGACAATATTACAATGGGTGACTGGATCATCCGATTTTTATAGGCACTAAGCACTGTAACGGCGAGATTTCAGAGGTGCTAATAGCAAGTAAAAAACCCATGCAAACCAAGACACAAAAATGACAGCTAGGATCCAAGCAAACTTTTCACCACCGCTAGTTCGATTAGACACACCTATAAGGATAATGGGAATAATCCAACCCACAAACAATATGACACCACATAAAAAACTAAACATGTTTAATACTCCATTTATACCAACGTTAGTGAAAATCTAGTTGGAATAAACATACATAGCAAAGACTGTTCCAGAATTAAAACTCAACATTATCAATTAGATAGAATTACTAAGACAAATCGACCTTGGGCTTTTTCGCCAAATGATCACAGTTTTCACCAATCGGTGTTCACTCTCAAATACAGTCTTGTCGCTAAACGTCCCCATAAAATTAAGCCGCATTGAATAGGAATTAATACTCAACCCTGTATTATCCCATTTTTCAGTGATTATCTAAAAGTGCCAGTGGGTAGTTTGAATGTGGATGAATAAAGAACAAACAACCGATTCCGCGATAAACGCATATCGAAAATCATTAAAACGCGCTTGCCCCAACCATATTGTGATTGATGGCCTATTCAACCCAACGAAACTGGATAACGTAGTCAAGGTTTTGCAACGACCTCATGCTTGGCAAACTCAAAAACATACCTACTCCGCCTTGTATGTTGATGACAACCAATGGCAAAAAACCAACACCGAACAACGCTTTGTGCAACGGGATGTGTGGCAACGTAATGCTGTTACCTCCAATAACGCCAGTGCCTATAATCTCGAATCAAACTTAGCTTTAGAGTTTCTAACATACTTACGCGGTAACGAATTTATGGCCGTATTATCACGCATTTTTAAAGTGCCACTTACCGATTTGAATGTGGCCGTGCCTGAAATTAATACTAACTACTTCCGACTAGGGCCCACCGACTTTGTTTGTGAACACGCCGATGACTCCCCCGGACGAGAAGTCTGTATGTTATTGTATTTAAACAAAAACTGGAACAAAGAAGCCGGTGGAGAGCTGATATTTACAGGTAAGAATAATAAACCGATTAGTATTGCACCACTGCATAACCGCTGCGTATTGTTTGATCCCTCATCAGAGGGCTCTGAACATTGGGTGAAGAGTTTAAACTCTGAATTTGCAGATACGTTTCGCTATAACGTTACCAGTTGGTATTGGTCTGAATAGTGTGTTTTCTGAAAGTGATTTAGGCACCGGCTTTAAAATAAATCGGCACTGTTCGAAAAACTTAATCAAAAAGCAGAAACTATATAGGGTGGCAAAGCAATGAGGAGACGCTTAGTGGATTAAGAGTTTTGCCCTCGAGCGGCTTTTTTGCTTACTTTTTGCAGCTGTAGGCAAAAAGTAAGTAGTTTAACAGGGCTGCCAATCGAAAAACCGCTGGGAAGCGGGTGCCCGTTAGGGCATAAATATCACAAACAGCGCCTAAACCGCCGTTTTACTGGATCCCTCAACAGCCCCATTAATCTCATCCATCTCCTGGGCAGTTAAATCCCGCCACTGCC
Organism: uncultured Paraglaciecola sp.; assembly: GCF_913020055.1. Taxonomy (GTDB): domain Bacteria; phylum Pseudomonadota; class Gammaproteobacteria; order Enterobacterales; family Alteromonadaceae; genus Paraglaciecola. The sequence continues at coordinate 17,856 of NZ_CAJWCF010000014.1, forward strand.
CAACCTTTAGCCCTGCCAACCGTACAGACATAATTCGCGTGCGTTTAAGTTTGACGACTTCATAACCCAAATATTCACACATCCGCCGAATTTGTCGGTTCAAACCTTGGGTCAAGACTATGCGAAACACCATTTTACTTTGCATGGTTACTTCACAAGGTTTAGTCACGGTGTCTAAGATAGGCACACCTTTAGCCATTTTCTGAATAAAGCGATCTGTTAGCGGCCGGTCAACGGTCACCACATATTCTTTATCATGGGCGTTTTCAGCCCGTAGAATTTTATTAACGATATCGCCATCACTGGTCAAAAAGATCAAACCTTCAGAAGGTTTATCTAAACGACCAATGGGAAATATTCTTTGTTTATGCCCGATAGCATCGACAATATTGCCTTGAATATGTAACTCAGTAGTACAAGTGATACCTATAGGCTTGTGATAGGCGATATACACCCTATCTGCCTTATCAATTGCACTGGCTTGGATAAGTTGTCCATCGACCGTCACAACATCACCTGGGGACACTTTAGTGCCTAATTCCGGGATGCTATCGTTTATTCTGACTCTTTGTTGTTCAATTAATTTATCGGCTTCACGTCTGGAACTAAAACCAGAATCGCTGATAAATTTGTTCAGCCGAATCAAAGCACTCATGAGTTGACAAACAAGGGTTTGATTCGTTTAAGCATAGTCAGGTCAGTTTTACTTAAGCTGCCCGCTCGGATCCAATCTTTGAGCAAAGACAACAAGTCTAGGCTATCTCCAGATTGTAACTTTTGCGCCATCAATTGCATTTGAATCATTTGGCGTTTCTCTGCATCTTTTTTGAGTGAATCCTTTTGCGCCACTATTTCCATTTTTATGGTTAATTCATGTCTATCATTACCTTTAGACACTTCACGGAAACACTGTTGCCATTGTTTGTTTAAGCTAGCTGCGCTTGCGGGTATTTCGTCATCCGATTGCCACTCTTTTAACGCACTAAACAAATCTAGGTAGGTTTGACTTTTGGCAGCTTTTGCAAGCTCGGCCAATTTAGCTTGCTGTTGTTCAACAACACTTTGTACCCTTTGTTCTAACGCTCTGCGATCACGTGTTGGCAAGGTATTGATGGCATCAATAACTCCTTGTTTTTCTTGCATAGCACTTTGCACACTAGCCTTATCAGCAGCATTACCAAGTGATGCCTCAAACTGTGTGACTTGCTGTTTGATCAGCTCCACTTGCTCTCTCACTTTGGCAATCTGTTGTTGATTCACCTCAGATTTTTTAGCGAACAGGCTATCATTGGCCTTTCTGAACAGTGGCCACAATTGAGCTTCGGCTTTTTTGCCGGCATGCTCGATGGTTTTCCACGTCTGTTGTAATTTTTTGGCTTGTTCTATTGCCTCATCCACAGATTCCAACTCTGAGAGTTTTTCGGCTTTGGTTAACAGTGCCTGCTTTTGCTCAGCATTGTATTGATAGAAGGCCGATACTTTATCCCTTAAGGGGTTAAGTAATTTTTGATAACTATCGTATAAAGCATTACGTTGTTTGAAGTCCACTTCACCAATGTTTTTCCACTTTTGCTGCACACTTCCTAGCGCTTTCGCCAATTCGGTTACGCTTCCTTCTCGCTCACCTAGTGCTTTAATCTCCGCTAACAATTGTTGCTTAGCCAACATGTTTTGTTCACGTTGTTTTTGTTGTTGATCATAAAACTCACGGCATGGCGCAAATGCTTTTTCAATTGCACTTTCAAAGGCCACATTTAATGCATTGTCAGACTCTGAATCTATTTTACCTAAGCTATTCCATTGTGAACGCAACGACTTAATAGCGGTTGATTGGGCTTCAATCTCTAAAGGCTGGGCAATTAATGCTTCAACTTCAGTTAACAATGCGGGTTTGCGCGGGGCAGCAATGTATTCCTGCCAGTCTTTTAGGTTTTCAATTTGTTCTTTAACTGAAGTAAACGTACGTTCCAACTGCCCTTGTTGTCTCTCTGGTAACTCAGTGAACCAACGTTGTACTTTTTGGTAAAGAACCATTGCCGCTTTGAACTTACCTTGGTTTATCAGACTTTCAACCGCTCTGATTTTATTTCTACAACGAGACACATCGCCGTCTACTTGGTTTCTTAAGGCTTTTGTTGCTTGCTGCCATTGTTTTAGTAATTCGTTCCATTGCTGCGTTAATGCTACGGGAACATGTGCTTGGTAGCTGGCTATAGACGCACGCCATTGTGCTCTTTGCTCTCTAAGGTATTCTTCGGCGGCTTCAATTTGGCTGGCATCATTAGGCAATGCTAACCCAGCAAATTTTTCTATTAACTCTTGGCATGTTTGAATAGCCTGTTGAAAATCAGCAAGACTTTCCAGAGTATTTAAACTAGATCTCAACTGATTATTCAGTTGTTCTAAACGTCTATGCTCACTCGACTGAGTTGCTGGTAACTGGCGGGTTAAACTGTGTAACTTTTCAGTTTGCTGATGTATTGTTTTTACAAACACATCCACTTCAGATGTGCTGATTTCAGTGATTCGAGTGGTTAACTGTTTAGACACTTCAGCCAAACTTTGCTCTACCTCGGCCACCAAAGCTTGCATACTTTGACTTAACACTAGCTCAGCTTGTTGTGCTTCCCATTGAGGCTTCAACAAAGCAATTGTGCGCTCTACACGCAAAGAAATGTCGGAATGTTTTTGCTGGATTTCAGTTCGTTTAAGCTCTGTTAAACAATCAAACCGTTCTGCTAGTTGAGTGTACTGTTGGGTTAGTTCTGATTGTTGTTGCTGAATGTATAATAAATCGCTCTGATCTTTCAGCGCCAGCAAACGAGACAACACCATTTTCACTTGCTGCTCAACTTCAATCGGCGCTTGTTCTGCTGCCTGCCAGCTTTTAAGTGTGTCATTCGCCAATGCAATCACTTCACTTGCAGCTATCTTCTTCTGTACTTTATTAAGTAATTTACGAGTCTGCACACTATCGGTAAAGGTACTTAATATGGCAATTTGCAAACTCTCGTTTTGGCTATCAAACAACAGTTTTTCTTGTAATTGTGGCTTATCTGCTTTTTGCAGCAAACTCATAGCCAGTTGCATGTCTTGTTGTACCCAAGGTTGTACCAGTAATTTTTCGACTATGCGAATATCCCGCGTTTCTAATATAAACTTGCGTTTTTCATCTTCAGATAAGGCGCTATTATTCTCATCCAACAAGGTATTTTCAACGAACTGTTGTGATTTTTTTTGCACTCTTTCGTTTTTGGCAATCTCAGACATTTTGTACCACAGTACAAAGCTATCGAGTTTCTGTAAGGCAGCCAGACTGACACCTACATCTGAATCGTTAAAAGCCAATTCGTGCAACACAGACTTTTGCTGAGGATCTTGTTGATTTAGGTTTTCTATTGCTTGAAGGCGTACCTGAGGATCAGGATTTTGATGTTTGGAACGAAAAAGGTGCTTAAAGATCATCCTGTTTAAACCGCGCTATTGTTTGAATGTTATTAGAATTTTGTTTGAGTTCTTGCTGCAGTGATTCTCGGCTTCGGTGCACAATTTCGCCGTCTGGGCCAACTGTCATATGTTGATCTGATTTTAACACTTTGGCTTGATAATACATCACCGCTTGCATTGACGTTTCTCTTTGTTGCTCAGTAAGCGGCGAACCGTCTAACCACTTACCTGTTTCTACTGCTTGCAGCAATTTTTGATAAACCGGTTCAGACATTGAACTTAATAACCCAGTATTATCCATAACTAATCAGACCTTTTTAAAAGTATCAAACGCACTCGATTAACGATGTACCAAATAAAACCAACAATACTAAGACCGATTGCAAGGTTATATTGCACACCAGCTGGTTCAGCTCCACCCCAGTACATAAAACCAAACCCCGCCACAAATAACAACATGGCTATCATGGACTGTGTTTGAATTTTTTGATTTTTTAGATACTTATTTAAACTTTGTTTACGTGCAATATCCTCAGCATCTGCTGTACCGAGAGAAAAACTGCAGTGTTGGCAGCTTTGTGCTTTATCGGATATTTTTTTATTACAAGAAGGGCAATCTATTAATGCCATATCTTTTCCTCCAAAATTTGATATCCCTAAATTGGGACAAAATAGAAAAGCGCGACTAATAGCCGCGCCTCACTCAAACCATCAAAGGTTATTTGTTTTCTTTATTAAACTTTTCCCAGTATTCAGCAACGGAGTCTTTCATTTCTTTACGCAGTAGGAAAATACCAAATAAGTTAGGTAAGGTCATTACCACTATAGCCACCGCAGACAATGTCCATACCAAGGTAGTGTCAGATACTGCAGCCCATACAAATCCAGCTACATAGACTACTCGATAGGGCATAACCGAACGTGGACCAAACAAATAGGTCATTGCCCTGTCGCCATAATAAGACCACGCAATCGCCGTAGAAAAGGCAAACAACAGTAAACCAATAGATACGACATATTTGCCCGACTCACCAAAAAATCCCTTAGTGAAAGCTAAGGCGGTAAGACTTGCTGAGTGAATTAATGACTCACCTCTTACAATAATATTATCTTTACTCAGGTTGCCATCCACTACTTTTAATGTGCCAGTGAAATTGTCCTCTGGATCACCCAAAGAAAAAACAACATTATCAGCAAACGAACGGGCATTAAAAATCGTAAAGCCTTTACTTACCGCTTTACCGTTAACCACTTGTATCTCACCCGTAAAGTCGGAAACACCATGGCCTTCTATATCATTAATGTACGCATACAGAGTTTCTTTATCTTCTTGGCTTGATTCAACATAGTCTCCCGCCAAAATATACATATCTGTGCGATCGAAGGTGTTCTCATGTTTGTCTTTCCACACACCTGAAGAAAGGATTACCAAGCCCGTTATAGTACAAATAAGGATAGTATCGATAAACGGTTCAAGAATAGACACCATACCTTCAGCGACAGGCTCATCAGTTTTTGCCGCAGCATGAGCGATAGGCGCAGAACCTTGCCCTGCTTCATTTGAGAACAAGCCTCGGTTAACACCACGGTTAAAGGCGTAGGCGATAGTCGCACCTAAAAATCCACCAGTAGCAGCAGATCCGGTAAAGACATCTGAAAACACCGATACAAAAGCCGGTCCAACATTTTCAATATTGGCAAAGATTACGGTAAACGCACCCAATATGTATATCAAGGCCATAATTGGTACAATTTTCGAGGTAACAGCTGCAATACGCGTGATACCACCTAAAATAACTAAGGCTAAAAGTACACCAAGAATACTGCCAACAATTAAGGGGTCAAAACCAAAAGTGGCTTCAATACTGGTAGCAATACTATTACTTTGCGGCAAGTTGCCTGTACCAAACGAACTAATGACAGTCGCCACAGCAAACGCCACGGCTAACCATTTCATGTTTAATCGTTTGTCCATGTAGTACATGGGGCCACCAGCCATAGAGCCATCTGGTGTTTTATCACGATATTTGTGTGACAAGGTCACTTCGACAAACTTAGTTGTCATACCAAAAAAGGCTGTTGCCCACATCCAGAACAAGGCAGCTGGACCACCTAAAAATAATGCGAACGCTACACCACCAATATTACCTGTACCCACTGTGCCCGAAAGCGCCGTCGTTAAGGCTCTAAAATGGGTGGTGTCACCAGGCGCATCAGGTTTGTCATATTTACCTGTGACTACCTTCCAAGCGTGTTTGAAATAACGCACCTGTGGAAATTTTAAGTAGATAGTGAAAAATAAGCCTGTACCAAGCAACACGTAAGGGAACCACCAAGCGCCCCCTAACATGCCATCCATCGATTTCAGTAAATTATGAAAAGCTTCCAACGGTTTTCCCCTTAATTATTATTGTGTTTTTATTTTTATATTTGTTTTTACAAAAATACCTAACGAAGAGTATCAACTACTGCCCGCATGGCAATCAATACGTCTTCACCTAATTGTTTACTACGAGCCGGAGACCAACCATAAGCTGGGTCTGGCAAATCAATATTGTCTTTAAATGGCATTTCTAAGGTATACGACAAACAATCAAATTCATGTCCAACCGCGTTGGCCGCTACTGTTAAGTTTGCTTTACCCGGTTCATCTTTATCATAGCCGTGTACGTCTTGAAATTCAGGAGTAGCTGTCAATAAGGCTGTTTTAAACGACTCTTCTAGATTTTTCAATCGCGCATCGTAATTTGGATTACCTTCACAGCCGGCGACGAAATTATAAGGCAAAGCTTCATCTCCATGCGCATCCAAAAACATATCCACACCCACTGCTTGCATTTTCTGCTTAACCAAAAATACTTCAGGGCTATTTTCCATGCTAGGTGCTTGCCATTCACGGTTTAAATTCACACCTTTAGCGTTAGTCCGCAAGTGACCTCGCGCTGAACCATCAGGGTTCATATTAGGCACAATATAAAACACTGCTTTATCAAGCAAAAATCGTGATAAGCCATCGTCTTCGTCTAATAAACGCTCCAAAAACCCTTCTACTAACCATTCGGCCATCGTTTCGCCGGGGTGCTGGCGTGCTGTCACCCAAATCGCTTTTTTGCCTTCTTCTGGTTGACCAACCACCAGCAAAGACATGTCCCTTCCATCTAGAGTTTCGCCTAAAAACTCTTGACGACAATCAGCTGACTTTTGCGCCCAGCTAATCAGGTCCAAATGACGTTCGTAACTGTAAGGGGCAAAATAGGCGTAGTAGATATTTTCAAATTCAGGGGTATGGGCAATGGTTAACGTATCACCATCAAATTCGCACTCCACTCTAAACCATTCTTGTCTGTCATAAGAAGCAACGGCTTGATAGTTTTGCCATCCTCCAGGATAAGCCGACTTTTCGAGATCTGTTATACTTATCTGGTGGGAAATAAAGCTTTGAGTTTCTAATTTAAAATGAAACCACTGATAAAACTCAGATTGGTTATCTTTACGAATACTTAATTGAATATTTAATGGATCTTCTGCGCGGATAACTTGAATATTTCCGCTATCAAAATTGCTACTGATTCTCACTTTTAAGTCCCATGGAGATATGCCCCGAGTAATTTATCACAGTCACTATAAAAAAAGGACTACAGATAAACGTTTATGCCGAAAAAAACTGTCTTATTTTCAATCCCAAAGCCGTTGAATAGCCGAATGATTTAGCCAACACTTTTTGTTGCTCATCCAGAATATAGTAGGTTGGGTAACCTTGAATTTTAAATTGTTGTTTTAACGCCTCATGACCTAACAAAATCTGACTTGATATATTGTGTTTATCAGCAAAATTCTGGACTTCTTCGACATTTGAATAATCTAGCGCGACTCTTACAATATTCACTTTATCAGTGTCTAAATACTCAAGATTACCTATGCTGAGTGAACAGATTTTGCACCAAGGCGCAAAAAAATAAATCAGCGTCGGTTTGTCAGATTTGATTAAACTGTTTGTTTGTCCGTCAAGCCCGACCAACAATTGACCATTTACCTCGAGGTTGCTCTCACTATCGAGCATATTACGTGATTGCCACGCACTTATTGCAAAAACAAAGACCCCCAAAAACAACAAATCTCTTAACCATATATGCCATTTAATAGATCTAAATTTATTAAAAACTTTATTCAAAATGAAATCTCTTATTTCCTTTTTACAATAAAACCCGCCGAAGCGGGTTTTATTGCATTATTTTTGACTCAATTATTCGCTACTATACCTTACTAGGTAAAGGCTGTGGCAATGTTGGATAAACTAAGTCAGCCATATGCTGCAATACTTTCATTACCTGACAACTATAACCAAATTCATTGTCATACCACACGTATAATGTGGCTCTATTACCAGCGACTATTGTCGCTTGCGAATCAACAACCGAAGGCGCTCGTGTGCCCACTAAGTCAGTGGATACAATTTCCTTTGAGGCTGTGTAGTTGATTTGATGTTGCAAGGGAGAGAATAATGCGATGTCGCGTAAATATTCATTAATTGCCGCTTTATCGGTTGACTCTCCTAAGTGTAAATTTAATATTGCCAAAGATACGTTAGGTGTAGGCACTCTAATGGAGCTACCGGTCAATTTACCTAGTAATTGAGGATATGCCTTAGCAACAGCAGTCGCCGCGCCAGTTTCAGTGATCACCATGTTTAATGGTGCGCTGCGCCCACGTCGATCGCCTTTATGAAAATTATCAATCAGGTTTTGATCATTAGTATAGGAATGCACCGTTTCAACATGACCACTTTCAATCACATATTTTTGATCTAACGCTTTTAAAACAGGTGTAATTGCATTGGTGGTGCAACTCGCCGCTGACAAAATCTTATCCGAAGACAAAATATCCTTATCATTTACCCCGTAAACAATATTTTTGATATCGCCCTTACCCGGAGCAGTCAACAGGACTTTCTTTGCGCCTTTGGATTGTAAATGCTGACTCAAGCCCTCTTCATCACGCCACATGCCGGTATTATCAACTACAATAGCTTGATCAATACCATATTGAGTGTAATCAACTTCAGTGGGGTTATTGGCATAAATGACTTGAATATAAGAGCCGTTAGCCTTAATCGCATTTTTTTCTAAATCGATTGTGATACTGCCATTAAAAGGCCCATGCACTGAATCACGACGTAATAAACTCGCTCGTTTTTCAAGATCCCCTTCTTTACCACCACGAACAACAATCGCTTTTAGTCGTAACTTATTATTCGTACCTTGTCTTTCAATAAGCAATCGCGCTAATAACCGGCCAATTCTGCCAAATCCATACAACACCACATCTTGTGATTCTTGTTGATCTTTAACATTAACAATACTTTTAAGCTGACTAGAAAGATAATCTTCAATTGATAGTGATTTATATGCGGGATCATAGTGATAAGCGTAGGCTAATCTGCCCAAATCAATATGCGCTGGAGCCAGCTCCATTTCATTCAAGGCTTGCAGCAACGGCCAACTTTCTCTTAACCTAAGTTTGCTTTGCTCTTTTAACCTAACAGTACGATGGGCCTTAATAATCTCTATTGCACTAGCGCCTAAAAGGGGTCTTCCATAAACCGATATCTCAATGGCACGATTACGATAAAGTTTACCCAATACAGGCTGCATTTGTTCTGCGTATTCTTGCCTTTCCTGCCAACTACTAATGAGTTCTTGCTCTAACTGCTGATTCATAACCTGTTGCCTAATCCCCGATAGTCATATCAAATTCGCGGGCATTCTAATCAAGGAAACACAAAGAACCAAATTGTTGAAAAATTACCAATTTTCTAAAAAAGTACACTTAATGCTCTATTTTTAGGTAATTAATCTTCATTATGAGAAATAATTGTTCAAAGGAGAGGTTAAGTTTTAAAAATCAACATGATCAGCGCTCAAACAAGTATTTTTCCTAAGCAATAATGAAATTAACTTTCACTAAAAAACATTAATATTAATCAGTATACGTATCTGTACAGACATTTCGAATGTTTAGAGGGCCACTTATTACTACTATTCATCATAAGAATCATTAATAGCCCCGTGACCGAATAAACGAATGAAGCTGAAAAAATTGATTGGCTTGATGCGTATCTATACTTACATCTATATTCGATAACCAGGTAATGGCTGAATTAATATCGCTTAAAAACGCAAAATCCACCTCTGCGGCTTGATAGGCTTTGGTTAATTGACTTTGAATTGTGTTGGCAATATCTGAATCCTGGATCACTACCGCTAGTCCAGTTAACCCCATAGATTTTCGGATTTTAGTGTGTTTTGCAAATGCCTTAAAAGTGGAAGGTGGCATTAAACTCTCGCCATACAAACAACTTAGACAGCCCCAAGGTTTAGATAAATCTAACTGTCCAATGTTCTGACCCATTTCTTTGGCCCCGCGTATCATGGTTTCATCGTTCCATGGGCCTCGAGCAGAGAAAATAATAGTTTGCTGGGAACGACTCACTACATAATCCCCGTGCTCCTGAGAATAGTTCACTTTATTTGTAATCAATCATTAAACTTCACATCAAACCAACCATCTTATGTTTGACTGTAGGCATAAAATACTCAGTTATCAACAGAACACTTAAACACACAAATACTTTTAAATGCTTGCATATGCACTTGCCTAATAAGTAAGTCAGGTTGTTCAGACCATCTCGCATATCGGGTATCTAGCATAATTTGCCAGGCCGTATCAGCACCCAAGTCGGGTAAATGGAACCGTACATCATGGTCGCTGGCATTAAATACCAACAACCAATGTTCATGGTGTGCATTATCCGCATCACGCGGGCCACATAGTTCTAAAGCAAACGCTTGGTTATTGTGATTTTGCCAATCATCTTCTAACTTACGCTCGCCATCTGGCCGGTACCAATTAATCTTTTCGACATTATGGCCCAACGAATAATTGTCATCTTTTAAATTAAGATGATTAAGTATTTCACTACTTTTACGCAACGAAATCGCTTGCTGACAAAAGGTTAAGAAATCTTGTTTTTGTTGATTTAATGTCCAATCAAGCCAACTTATTTCATTGTCTTGGCAATAGGCATTATTGTTGCCCTGCTGAGTACGGCTTAATTCATCACCGCCAAGCACATGTGGGATACCTTGAGACAACATCAAAGTAGCAAACATGTTGCGTTTTTGTCTTTCACGTATAGCGAGTATCTGTGCATCAGAAGTTTCACCTTCAACACCATAATTAGCCGACACATTATGCCCATGGCCATCTCGGTTTTGTTCGCCATTTGCTTCATTGTGCCGTTCAGCGTAACTAACTAAATCATGCAAGGTAAATCCGTCGTGGTAACTGACGTTATTGACCGACGTAAGAATGGAACGGGCCTCCTTATGAAAAACATCACGTGAGCCTAATAGCCGAGTAGCAAAATCGCTAGTGTGGCCTTTATCGCCTCGCCAAAACGAGCGTACAGTGTCTCGATATTTGTCATTACACTCTAACCAATTAGACGGAAATTGGCCTAGACGATAACCGCCATGACCTATGTCCCAAGGTTCGGCAATCAGTTTACTTTTAATTAATATTGGATCTTGACGAATGGTGCGAAAAAATCCAGACAACGATGAAAATTCATAAGGGTCACGGCCTAAACTAGCGGCTAAATCAAATCGAAAACCATCCACCCCCATTTCTGTTGTCCAATAACGCAGTGCATCCATGACCATTTTAAGCACATACGGAAAAGCCGTATTCACACTGTTGCCACAGCCTGAATTATTGACATATTTGTTGTAATCAATCGCACCATATTCGTTACGATCGAATAAATAACATGACGAGTTATCAAAGCCTTTAAATGACAGTAATGGTCCGTCAAAGTCTCCCTCTGCAGTGTGATTAAACACCACATCCAAAATCACTTCGAGCCCTGCTTCATGCAGAGTATTTACCATTGTTTTAAATTCAGCTACACCGTCTTCAACTACATACCTAGGTTCGGGACAAAAGTAATTAATCGGGTTGTAGCCCCAATAATTTGTCAGCCCTTTATTGGTGATATAGGGTTCTGGCATAAATGCAGCCACAGGCATTAACTGAATAGCTGTAATGCCCAATGATTTTAGATGGCGAATAACTGAAGGGTGGCATACACCTAAAAACTTACCTTTATAGTGGTCTGGCACATCAGGGTGTAACTGGGTTAAACCTTTGACATGGGCCTCATAGATAACAGTTTGGTCAAGAGGAGTATGGGGTTTAAAGTTTTTCTGTAAGTAAGGTTCAGAGTCTTGGACTATGGCCTTAGGGATCATGTATTGGCTATCACCTTCGTACTGCGTTTTATTCCACACAGCAGGCCTATTTAAGGCTTTTGCATAAGGGTCGATGAGCAATTTCTGATGATCAAATTTCAGCCCCATATGTACATGGTTTTCACCAATCACTCTGTAGCCATACAATTGCCCAGCTTGAATATTATCAAGCTGGCAATGCCAAATCTTTCCAGTTTTTGCTGGCATCGCAATGACCGCCAACTGTTCTTCTGTATCTTTGTTAAATAAACATATTTCAACGCCATCGGCATTAGGGCAATGAACGGCAAAATTACATCCACTTTGCCCCATAGTGGCACCTAAAGGATGAGGTTGCCCATCTGAAACATCAAACTTGGACATTTGTTAGCCCTTAAATAAAATAAACATACAAGCCAAAGGCGGCAGATTAAAGCTGACAGAGTGAGATTGGTCGTTCCATGGCTCTGCAACCGCCTGCATTTTTTTACTTGTTTTGTAAGCACTACCCCAATACTTTTTGTCGTCAGTGTTTAAAACCAACTGGTAAGTGCCTTCATCCTGCACGCCTAACTTAAAGTTTTCGTAGGGCATAGGCGTGAAATTAATCAACACATACATCTTCTGTTTTGCATCACTAGACTTACGTAAAACAGATAAAATACTTTGATCTGCATTTCCATGATCAATCCATTCAAATCCTTGTTTACTGTGATCTAATTCATACAGTGCAGGATACTTGCGATACGCTTTATTTAGGTCACGATACAAGTTTTGAATGCCTTTATGTTTATCATATTCAAGCAAATGCCAATTAATCGAGCTGTCATGATTCCACTCTGCAGCTTGGCCGATTTCATTACCCATAAAGTTAAGTTTTTTACCGGGATGAGCATACATAAAACCAGCATAAGCGCGTAAGTTTGCAGCTTGTTGCCATTCATCCCCTGGCATTTTTCGTAACAATGAACCTTTACCATGTACCACTTCATCATGGGAAATAGGCAACACAAAACTTTCGTCAAAGGCGTAAACCATAGAAAAGGTAATTTCATTGTGATGATAACGACGATAGGACGGATCTTTAGCAATATAATGCAAAGAATCATGCATCCAGCCCATATTCCATTTAAAACCAAAGCCCAAACCACCTTCAAATACAGGCCGTGAAACCTTTGGAAACGAAGTGGACTCTTCGGCGATAGTTATTGCATGGGGGAATTTTTCGTAAACTTCTTTGTTCATCCATTGCAATAAACTAATGGCTTCGTAATTATGGTTACCGCCATCTACATTAGGTATCCACTCGCCTTCTTCTCGTGAATAATCCAAATACAACATGGATGCCACAGCATCAACTCGAAGACCATCAATATGGTACTTATCCACCCAGAATAATGCATTGGCCACTAGAAACTGACGTACCGTGTCCTTGCCAAAATCGTAAATGCAGGAGTTCCAATCTGGATGCCAACCTTTGCGAGGATCTTCGTATTCGTAAACGTGAGTTCCGTCAAATCTAGCCAAACCGTGGCCATCTTCAGGAAAATGCGCAGGCACCCAGTCAATGATTACGGCTATACCGTTCTGATGACACTGATCGACAAAATATTTAAAGTCATCAGGCGAACCAAAACGACTAGTAGGAGCAAACAATCCCACCGGCTGATAACCCCACGAGCCATCAAAAGGAAACTCTGAAATCGGTAACAGTTCAATGTGGGTATAACCCATGTCTTTAATATACGGAATTAATTTTTCTGCTAACTCCCGGTAACTTAGGTACCTTTCACCCGAATCTTGCTCAGGCCGTTTCCACGAGGCCATGTGTAATTCATAAATACTCATGGGTTGCTGGTATTTGTCTTTCTTAGCTTTTTTTAACCAAGCTTTATCTTGCCATTGATATTGTTCGTGATCGTAAACCACTGAAGTATGTGATGGGTATTGTTCTGCGTAAAAACCTACTGGATCTGCTTTGTGCGGTAAATTATTACCCGCAGCATCTTTTAATTGATATTTGTATTTCGCCCCAGCTTCGATACCTGGTACGACTAACACCCAATAACCAAAATCGGTTTTTTGCATGGGTAAACACGATCCATCCCAAAAATTAAATTCACCAATTAACGACACCGCACTAGCATTAGGTGCAAACACAGCAAAACGAGTGGCTTGAATGGGTGCAGCTAGACCTACATCCAAAGAAATAAGTTGCGCACCTAATTGTTGATATACATTTTGTGCACTGTGATCGATAAAATGCACAGCATGATAAGCCTGTTCTTGAAACTGGTAAGGATCAATAACCTGATACAGCCCCTGTTTGTTTGTGACTTCGAAGGCATAAACTTGCGGTGCTTGTTTAACCTTAAACTCACCACGAAACAAATGACTATCAGCTACTTTTGTTAAGCTGCCGATTGGCTTACCAGATGCTAAGTCAATTACCTTGACTGTTTCAGCATTGAGTAACCAAGTTGTGACTGTAAAAATAGAATTTGAGGGCTGAAAATGAGCGCCCAGATGAGCAAAAGGAAAAGTACATGTGGCATGTTTGAGTAAGTGTTCTAGCTGCATTTTTTCGCCTTAGTAAGGGTGACTCACAGAATAAGTGAGCCACTGTCTGTTTTACTTAGAGGCGATTTTTCGTGCCTCAGATAAATTAGCTGCAAGATTATTTAACGAACTATCATCAAATATATCCTGTAAATTCCGTGTTAGTTTGCGTCGCCAATTAGGGTATTCGTTAAAGGTGCCAGGAATATTAACTGGCTTATCCATTTCTAACCAATCTTCCAATTGTAAGCTGAGAAGTTCACTTGAACCTCCAGCCATATGTATCTGCATACCAAAATTAAGCGCCTTGCTCATGCCAACATTATGCACATCATGGCCCACTTCGTCATTAACCGAATGATGGCCATGCAAGGTATCTAAAATAGCCTGCTTGTTTTCGTGTCTACTGGTATAGAGAGTACTTAAAATTTCTTCTGTAGGATATAAACCTAACTCTTTTCCTAACTCTAAATCATGACAATGCCAATAACCAGACAAGGTTGGCATATCGTGCGTGGTAAGAGTTGACATAGATTGTTCAGGGTAATGAGAAGGAGAGAAAAAACCACCATCTTTAGATTGCTCAAAAAAGAACACACGATAAGAATACACACCATTATCGGCTAGTTTGGTTCTAATCTCTTCTGGTACGGTACCTAAATCTTCGCCAATCACCAAACTTTGATGTCTGTGGCTTTCCAAGGCCAAAATAGCCAATAAATCATCTACAGGATAATAGACATATCCGCCCTGCTTAGCATTGTCACCTTTAGCAACCCACCATAATCGTAGTAGAGCCATCACATGATCAATACGAAGAGCACCTGTAGCGCGCATGTTAGAATCAAACAATTCAATTATGGGTTGGTATTGTTGTTGATAAAGTATTTCTGGGTCCATTGGCGGTAAACCCCAATTCTGCCCTAGTGGGCCCAAGATATCTGGGGGAGCACCGACACTTGCATCTGTACAATATAAGTCTTTATTACCCCAAATTTCTGCACTACCTTCACTTACGCCTACGGCAAGATCGCGGTATAAACCAATTAACATGTCATTTTTTTGTGCGACTTGATTGGCCAGTTCTAGTTGCAGCGCGGCTTGCCATTGCAACCAGAGGAAAAACTTCACACGCTTGACATGTTTTTTAGTAAAGGTCTTAACTGCAGGATTGTGAAAGTCGGAGAATTCCTTTGGAAACACAGGCCAGCCCCACGACTCTTTGCCTTGTACCGCTAAACTCTCTTGTAAAGCATCATATACCGCCAAGGTCTGTAAACTATCACCACCTTCAGCTACAAAGGCTTTGAATGACTTGTTTAACTTGGTGTTTTTAGACAGATACTGGCTATTCTGATATTCAAAGACTTTGTCTAGTGCTTGTAACTTTAGTTCAGTAACAATTTCATAATCGACTAAATCAGTGGCTCTAGCCTGCTGTAACTTATGCTGAAAATCTTGGTCATTGATGACTGCCTGTGTGTCAGCTTGCTGATATCCATCTAGGGCAGTCACATCAATATAAATAAAATTTAACCAGCGACGAGACGAGGGTCCATATGGGCTACAAGCATTGGCGTTAGCTGGATAAAGAGCATGAATAGGATTGAGTCCAACAAATTGTGCACCTTGTTTAGCCAATTTTTCAATCAGAAATGACAAATCGGTAAAATCCCCTACTCCCCAGTTGTTGTCACTGCGCAAACAATAAAGCTGAACGCTTAGCCCCCAGACTTTTTGACCTTGAGTCAGTGCTTTTGGCTTGAAACACGATGTAGGGGCAATAATCAGGCGCATACGGCCTAACACGTCGTCATCAATTACCAAAGACAATGTATGGTATCCCAAGGGTAAATCTACATTAATATCAATTAGATACTCTTGAAACTCAATCTCTTCGATATGTACAACATTTATCAATTGACCATCAATAGGAATAAATCGGTGTTGTAATATTTCACCAAGCTCAGTGTCAATCTGAGCCACATATTCATCTGTCACTAACTCAATAGGAAGGCGCACTGTAATTTGCAGAGGCTCTTTAACACGTAAAACCTGCACAGGGTTTAATACAGTCAACCATACTTTATTACTTTTATCCTGAACTTGTGCCAGTAACAAATCTGGGTCATTAACCTGATAACCCATTGCGGCTAACAACTTGCTTTTTGTTGCTGGCTCTATGGTTGTTGGATGTCCCCAAGCATCATTGTAGTTAGACTCAATTCCGCGATATTCCACCAGCTGCTCAAGTAACGAAGATGTCATTAAAATTTAATTCCTGTCTATTTAACGGAGGTCAGCGACCTTCACAATCACCTCTATTGGAGGGGCAACATTTTATATTACTGCAATAGGAACATTATCGGCGAAAACCTTACATTGATGGCAATGAATACGTTTGCAATGACAATATTGTAATTTAATAACATATTTATGGGAATATTTTGCCTTATTCTACGATTTAGTCCATAATTTTGTAATAATATTTCAGAAGGGCGTTATCGCCTTTCGTAATAAACTGATTTAATCGATTAGTTATAAAAGCTCAGAGGATTAAGACATGACAATTAAAGTAGGTATCAATGGCTTCGGCCGAATAGGTCGATTTGTATTCCGTGCCGCATGTGAACGTAACGACATTGAAATAGTCGGTATTAACGATCTATTAGATGCAGACTACATGGCGTACATGCTTAAGTATGACTCTACCCATGGAAAGTTTAACGGCACCGTTGAAGTAAAAGATGGCCAATTAGTAGTGAACGGTAAAACTGTACGCGTGACTGCCGAACGTAACCCAGCAGATTTGGCTTGGGATGCAATTGGCGCTGAGGTAGTAGTTGAATCAACCGGTCTGTTTTTAACTGACGAAACTGCACGTAAGCACATTGAAGCAGGCGCTAAAAAAGTAGTACTTTCTGCCCCTTCTAAAGATGCAACGCCTATGTTTGTAATGGGTGTTAACCATAATGAATATGCTGGTCAAGATGTGGTGTCTAATGCCTCTTGTACTACTAACTGCTTAGCGCCTTTAGCTAAAGTACTAAATGATAACTTCGGTATTGTTGACGGTCTAATGACAACTGTACACGCAACTACTGCTACGCAGAAAACCGTTGATAGCCCTTCTTCTAAAGATTGGCGCGGTGGACGTGGTGCTTCTCAGAACATCATCCCTTCATCTACTGGTGCAGCAAAAGCAGTAGGTAAAGTGATTCCAGAACTGAACGGCAAACTTACTGGTATGGCTTTCCGCGTACCCACTGCTGATGTTTCAGTGGTTGATTTAACGGTAAACTTAGCAAAACCAGCTACTTATGCAGAAATTTGTGCCGCCATGAAAGCCGCTTCTGAAGGCGATATGAAAGGCGTGATGGGTTACACCGAAGATGCGGTAGTATCTCAAGACTTTATTGGTGACGTTCGCACATCAGTGTTTGATGCCACTGCAGGTATTGCCTTAACAGATACATTTGTGAAATTGGTTTCTTGGTACGACAATGAAATTGGTTACTCAAACAAAGTATTAGATTTGGTTGCACATATCAGCAAATAAATAGCTTGGCGAATTAATTGGATCGGTTGATCTTTAATTTGGCCACTAAAACATGTTAAAAAGGCGGCTATCTTAGGCGCCTTTTTTGATCCCCCTTATAGAGAACACCGATGCTACTGACTGATTCAATAAATATACAAACGCGAGACAACATTCAGCTATTGCACATAAATAATGCCTTCGCCACAGCTGAAATCTCTTTGTTTGGTGGGCACATTTTGAGCTTCACGCCCAAACATGACAATCGTGATCGCCTTTGGCTAAGTAAAAAAGCTATTTTTGACGGCACAACGGCTATTCGTGGTGGTATCCCTGTATGTTGGCCATGGTTTGGTGCACATAAATCCAACTCTGATTTAGCTGCTCACGGGTACGTTAGAACACAAACCTGGGACATCCTCAACACCGAAGAAACGGATACCGGTACAATCATTAAACTAACACCGCAAACGAGCATAGGCGAAGGATTAGAAGGCAAGGCACAACTCACCCTAGAGGTTCACGTAGGGCAACAGTTAAAAATACAATTACATACCACTAATATTGGTGACAGCCCCTTAACCTATGACTGCGCGCTACATAGCTATTTTACTATTTCAAATATTACCCAATGCGAGTTGTTCGGCTTGTCTGAGCAGTATTCGGATAAAACCCGGGATTATCAATTGTTCGAAACGCCTAAGCCATACCGATTCAACGAGGAAACAGACAGGGTACATTTGGAAACACCAAGTACCCTGACCATAATTGATAAGCAGATAAAAACGGATATTCAATCGACGGGGCACGATAGCATAGTGGTATGGAACCCATGGCAGGATAAATCCATTAACATGCTTGATATGGAAAACGATAGTTACCTAACCATGTTATGCGTAGAAACGGCAATAACTAAGAGCCAGACAGTAAACCCTAACGAAACCCATGTTTTAGAACAAATAATCATTTAATCATCATGGATGTCTAGCTTAAGTGAGCAATACTTAGGATCAGGCTAAGCTATTTGCTTTAACCTGATCCTTTAGTTTTTAAACCGTAAGCGGATCATCCTTTGAATTATTTTCCGCTGCTGTTTCATTCTTAATGTCCTCATCTGCGACATTAATAACCTGTTCATTGTTTTTGGTTGTAGTCTCAGAAGCGGCCATATATTCACCTTCTCCCTCATTTAAGTTTGATTTTGGTGCGCCATCAGGAAAATCCATAAATGGAAACGGCATATCGTCAGTATTGAAGGTTAAAAACAAGGTGATTTGATAGATATAGGTACTTAAATTCTGACCGAAAGGTATCACCGATTCATTGACCTGCCCCTTAAAGAGCACTGTCACAAATTGAAAAACAGCCACCAAGGTTACAATTAATTTTGCTACCCCTGAAATGATGGCAAAAACCACCATGAATAAACCTCGTTTCCAAGTAGCCAGATTGGTTAATGTTGCTTTAGTTTTATCGTCCATTTGATTCTCCTCGAGTAAGGTTGTTAGTTGAGCTTTCACTTAGACAGGAGCAAATATGAGGCCAATAATTTTTATCAATAAAATCAGATAGTTAAAAATAGCTTATAATTATCAAATATGAAGAACACGACTTATTGTGTTAAATCATCAAATAGTGACAAAAATCACCAAACATTAAAGAAACAATATTAAAAAGCTGGTTCAAGCATAAAATACAGACATTAAAAAAGGGAGCCGAAGCTCCCTTTTTGGTTACCTAATATAAATTAGATAACTTATTCGTTACCTTCAGCTGCTTCTGGTGCCGCTGGCTTTTCAAGCAAATCTTTAATGCTTAAACGTACGCGGTTTTGACGGTCGATTTCAACAACCTTAACGTCTAGGATTTGGCCTTCTTCTAAGAAGTCAGATACCTTGTTAACACGTTCGTGAGCGATTTGTGAAATATGTACTAAGCCTTCTTTGCCAGGCAGGATTTCAACAAAGGCACCAAAATCAACAATACGCGTCACTTTACCTGAGTAAGTTTTACCTGACTCAACTTCAGCAGTGACTTGCTCAATCTTAGCAATAGCGATTTGCGCTTTAGCTAGTTCTGTAGCAAAAATCTTAACAGTACCGTCATCTTCGATTTCGATATTACATTCAGATTCTTCAGTAATAGCACGGATCATCGCGCCGCCTTTACCAATTACGTCACGGATTTTGTCTTTATCCACTTTCATTTTGTAGATACGTGGAGCGAACTCAGACATCTCTTCACGGTGACCAGAAATCGCTTGGTCCATCACGCCTAGAATATGCAAACGAGCTTCTTTAGCTTGCTTAAGGGCAACTTGCATGATTTCTTGAGTGATACCTTCAATTTTGATATCCATTTGTAGTGCAGTGATACCGCCAGTTGTTCCGGCTACTTTAAAGTCCATGTCACCTAAGTGATCTTCATCACCTAAAATGTCAGAAAGAACTACAAAGTTTTCATCATCTTTCACTAAGCCCATTGCGATACCCGCAACAGACGCTTTAATTGGTACACCAGCATCCATAAGCGCTAGAGACGTACCACAAACAGACGCCATTGAAGACGAACCATTTGATTCAGTGATTTCAGAAACAACACGTACCACATACGGGAATTCTTGTTCAGACGGCATAACCGCTTGAATACCACGTTTAGCTAGACGACCATGGCCGATTTCGCGACGCTTAGGAGAACCAACAAAACCAGTCTCGCCCACACAGTATGGAGGGAAGTTATAATGCAACATGAAACGGCTGTCAGTTTTACCACTAAGGCCATCAATCATCTGTGCATCACGCTCTGTACCTAAAGTAGCAGCAACGATTGCTTGGGTTTCACCACGAGTGAACAAAGCAGAACCGTGAGTACGTGGCAACAAACCAGTAGCAACGTTAAGCGCACGGATCATCGCTGGATCACGGCCATCAATACGTGGCTGACCAGCTAGAATACGTGAACGTACTACGTCACTTTCAAGCTCGTGCATCATTTCTGATACTTCTTTAGCGTTTTGAGTTTCATCAGCAGCAACAATAGTTTCAACTGTTTGACTAGTCAAAGCGTTGATAGCGTCTTTACGCTCCATTTTGTCAGAAACCTGATAGGCTTCTGTCATACCGGCTTCAGCTAATTCTTTAACTTGGTTTTTAAGCGTAGTATTTTCTGGCTCGCCTTCCCAATTCCACGAAGGAGTATTGACCTCAGCAGCAAACTCAGCTACAGCACCAATAACTGTTTGTAATTGCTCGTGACCGTACATAACCGCACCAAGCATCACTTCTTCAGATAAAATATCTGCTTCAGACTCAACCATCAATACTGCGTTTTTAGTACCAGCAACCACTAGGTCTAGCTTGCTAGCTTCAAGTTCAGAAGTACGGGTATTTAATACATATTGATCATCAGTGTAACCAACACGTGCAGCACCGATAGGACCGTTAAAAGGCATACCAGAGATAGCAAGTGCGGCAGACGCACCGATTAGAGAGATTATATCAGTAGGGATTTCAGGATTAGCTGAAACAACAGTGATGATAATTTGTACTTCGTTCATAAACCCATTTGGGAATAAAGGACGAATTGGACGGTCAATCAAACGAGACGTTAATGTTTCGTATTCAGAAGGACGGCCTTCACGTTTGAAAAAACCACCTGGAATTTTACCAGCTGCGTAAGTTTTTTCTTGATAGTTAACCGTCAATGGGAAGAAGTCTTGACCAGGCTTAGTATTCTTTTTACCAACAACAGAAACCAATACACAAGTATCATCCATACTTGCCATTACAGCTGCGGTGGCTTGACGAGCGATTACGCCCGTTTCTAGAGTAACAGTATGCTGACCATACTGAAAAGTTTTAGTAATAGGAGTCATTTTTTTCCTTTATATTATTTAAAATTGCCCCTCTTAGGACAATACACTTTTTGCTTTCTTTATATCGCTTTCAAATGCGGCGCATAGTGTATACCCAAATCCGTTTAAAATACAGATTTGGCTGGTAAATATAGGGGATTTTGCTGTGGTGGGAATTTGTTGCTTAGGTTTAAATCAGAATTAGCCCTTTCAGGGCCTAATGTCTGGGATCAATCTCTTTGATAGTCCTAATAGATGCTCTGAAATCATTCAATTCAAGTTGTCATGGTAAGGCCGGTTTCTGCAATCTAAGCTGCTCAATTTGCCTTACTCCAAGACACATCCAATTCAAAAGAAGAAAGTCACGGTTATTTAGGGAACTGACACTTAGTGCAAATTGCAGTCATTGATTAGAAGTTGTCTGACAGGCAGCTTCGAGCCTAGAAGCAGACTGTCGAGCGTTAAATCTGATGGGGATGTTTTTGCCAATTGAAGTCATTTGATATTGGATATGACACTATTTCTTTTGTCTCAAGTAGTAGTTTATAAGAGCTGAATTCAAATCAAAAAAATGTTCCGCTTCGTCACCAAAGCGGACATTGCCGTGTTTTCGTTTACTACCAGTTTGAGCAATCAACAGTTACTCAATTTAACTTAGCCGAACGGCTGCTTTGCCCAAGAAAGGGGACGTAGCTATTTATTGTGGTTTCGTCCGGTTTGAGCGAATAGCGGAAAGTCAGTTTCATTTACACCTATTTCAGGTATGAGCGAGAAGCGGAACAATAACTAAGGCATCCTGAGGATCAACCTAACTGGGAAAGCAGTCAGTCAAATTTTTTGTGACGAATCACGGAGTTTTCCCACTAATTGACGTTAATCGTCATCAATCGATTAATAACTTCCATGAAACTTATAAAACTATCAAGGTACATTGATTACCTGACCAGCTCTGAAATTTTAAACGATTTTTGAAATAAAGGTATGATCAGTAATAAAGCAGTTTCTTCCATTAGCCTTTGCTTCGTATAGATACTTATCGGATCGACTTAAAGCTACTTTAAAGGTTTCATTGGTTTTTACCATGGTATAGCCGATGCTAATGGTGATTTCACGTTCTTCTGGAATAGATTTAAAACTCAGTAAACTAATTGATGTTTGCAAACGTTTGGCCAAGTTGTGTAATCCTGATTTATCGGCGACAGGAACCACAATCGCAAATTCTTCGCCACCAATTCGTCCTACACAGTCCACTTCCCTTAAACAGCCATCAAGCGCATTTGCGACTTTTTTGAGTACTTCATCCCCCGCTTCATGACCGTAAGAATCATTAATGGACTTAAAGTAGTCTAAATCCAACATCATCACACCAACGTCATACGTCATTCTTCTGGCACGATTAAGCTCTTTTTCTGCGGTAAGGAAAAACGCCACTCGATTTGCGATGCCCGTCAGACCATCGGTATAGGCTAAATTTTCCAAGTGCTTTTGTTGAGTAAAATCATGTGCCGAGCCATGATAACCGCAAAACACGCCTTGCTCATTGAACTGTGGGGTAGCTGTTATGGTAACCCAGATTTCATCATCATTAATTGAGCGTAACTGGCAATCAATGGCTTCAATTACCGTTCTATCAGTTATTAACCTCGTTAACTTGTCTTTTATCTCGGTAGGTTCAAAAAAAGGTAGAGCATTTACAAAGCTTTGCGGTGAGCTGTTATTAATGGTTAAACCAATTAGGTTGGAAAATTCACTATTCATAGTGCTGACGTTACCAAACTGGTCTAGCTCCCACAGCCAATAACCCGTGGATTGAGTCACCTCTTTTAACTTCAACTCTTTATCTACCAATATTTTATGCAGCTCCGTCTGTGTTTTCTCAAGCGTTTTCGTTTGGCGCTTTAATTCCAGTGTGCGCTGCTCCACCAAATTCTCAAGTGAATGTGTGTGATCATGAACCAACTTGCCCATGTCATTAATTGAAGACTTTAAAAAACTAAGCTCATCTTGCGAGCTTTGTTGTTGGTTTTCGGAAATGGGAGAAAAGGGTGCATGTGGGCTAAAAGACTTTAACCAAGTTGTAATATCTTCAATGTGGCGAATGATTAATTGGCGAAATACTAATAAGATTAGAAAGGAAACACAGAAGGTTTTAATGGCTTGCGATAACAATAATAGATAAAACGTATCGTATAGATTTTTTATCACCTCGTCCTTGTCTGCAATTACTCGCAAGTAGCCTTGCAAGAATTTTCTTTCAAATAGTTCGAATTTTATAGGATATTCGAAATCGATGATGTCGTTATTCGATTTACTACCGAGGTTCATCACTTCCTCAACACCATCGTCATCTATTTTAACTAGCTCTAAATAACTGACCGACTCATTAGCTTTGATGGAATCGATTATTGTTTTAGCAGCAGGTGAATTAAGCTCCCATAAAGCTCTGGCCAACATTTCTGAATATTTATCACCAATCAATCTCACTTCTTGATTAAGAGAAGTCATGCCTTTTTTATAATCGACGAATAACTGCAAAGCAGTTATCAACAGGGTAAACGTTCCACTGATCAGCAGGATACGGATTAGTAATCTAGTCGATAATTTACTTTTAAAAATTCCATTTTTTATCATCGACATCAAACGTTCCCTTGAAAATTCACTATAATTTGAGAGTTAAACTTCTTATAAAACATCAACTTTGTCAATATTTATAAAGACAGGCAAAATAACGCGGGCTATTGGCCTACAGAGGCTAATCGATTAATTTAGTGAGAAACAGTCTCAGTAATGGAGTTTTAGTTTGCGTGTTAATTTCCAATCCAAATATTCAATTTAAATCCCCCCTGAACGTCTGGTTTTTATCCTTTTGAGGACTTGCAGTAGATGCCAAATGAAGATCTGCTTATGGCACAAAGTCCTCCTTAATGTTTAACGCTCGACCGTCTGCTATTAGGCTCTAAGGAGCCTGATAAAGCATATGTTCAGACTGGTAGGCGGTATTGATTAAGTCAATCAGCAACGCAGCTCAAATTTTTCTGATGAAATATCCATGAGTTTACATAGTGTAAAAAAACCTGACAATGCGCTATGACTTGAAAGTTCCGACTGTCCGGTATTAGGCTCACAGCAGCCTGTCAGATAACTCCTGCTTATCGACTGCAACGGCACAAACATCTCCCTCAAGTTTTGCGTTCGAATGTCCGCTTTAGGTCAGAAAGAGAAATCACGTTTATGGTGATCTAACCTCAACAATACGCACAAAGAGAAAATTTCCAGCAGAACTCGTTATGTTGGTTAATCGCTCATTCCAGCGTTTGATACTCGCTTTTCGACTGGCCGAAATTTTGGGCATAGCAGCCGTTCGGTTAAGGTAGGTCGAATGTCCGTTGATCGCACTAAGCGGAAATAAAGGTAACGAACTTCACTGTCCCCTACTGTTAAGAGCACTCTTTGGCTGAATGCTCTGAGAAAGGAGTATTTAATACCTCTAGGTGCATTAAAGAAAACAAGCTGAATTATAAGGATGATAGGTATTAGCCTTGAGTTTTATGCCCTAACGGACACCCTACTCCATGCTTTTTTGACTCGAATCTCTTCTAGCCAGCTCCCAAATTTCAAAAATAATTGGCGAACATATATGTAAGGGATGGTTTATTCATTAGGGAAAATGATAGCGGACGCAGCAAGCGTTAGCAGCGTCCGAAGCGCATTTGAGTTTACAACTTTGCGTAATCTATCACCCAGTTCACATAGAGTTCAGTGCCTGTTTTTAATGCCTTTTCATCGGCGTAAAAAAGTGGTGAATGATTACTTGGTGCAGTGACTGCGTTTTGGCCTTCAGGTGTGATGCCTAGAAATACAAATAGACCTGGGACTTCTAGTGCAAAAAACGAAAAATCTTCTGCGCCAGTGACAAGTTCACTTATGTGGACTTTATCTTTACCTGCAACGCGTTCTATTGTGGGCAGCATTTTTTGTGTGAGTTTAATATCGTTAACCGTAACCGGATAACCCTCGTCAATATGCACGTGCGCTTCGGCGCCAGTTGCTTTGGCGGTCATTTCTGCGGTGGTTTTTAAGTTTTCAAAGATTTGCGCGCGATTGTCCATATCAAAGTTACGAATGGTGCCTTCTAAGTAGACTTCATCTGGAATAATGTTATTTCGAACGCCCCCTTCAACGATGCCAAAGCTCACTACAGCTGGCGCTTTGGTAATATTCACTTGACGGCTAACGATGGTTTGTACGCTACTACCACTTATCTAGATACCACTTATCTAGACACCCATTGTAACAAACATGAAAAACAACAACTGAATCAGGTAATTACGAATAACCTCATTCTAATAAGCAAATATTTCAAAGCAGTAAATCAGTGGCGGAACCACCAAATCACTTGTCGGCACAGCCGATGCTTTTGCCCTACCCTCGCATCTAGGTTCGCCAATTATTTTTGATATTTAGTGGGGCAATTTACAAGGAAGTAAATTGAGTCGTAGAGTGCTGGGAGCACATTACGACGACCGACTAAATATCAAAAATAATTGGATGAAGAACATAACCGGCGAGCGGCTCTTTTTGCTTACTTTTTGGAGCTGCAGCGAAAAAGTAAGTCGTTTGGCAGGGATGCCAATCGAAAACCCGCATAGACGCGGGTGCCCGACAGGGCATAAAACCCAAAACCAACTCAGAAAAATATATGAAATTCTAGGGACAGAGTAAACTTTAAAATTATCAGGACTCTCATTTTAAAGTAATGTTTGAATAGCAGGTGTTACCTTCTAATTTAATGCCCTAACGGGCACCCCCTCCATACGATTTTTGACTCGAATCCCGCGCGGTGTCGGCTGTAAATTGCCCTACTAAATTTACCAGATAATTAGCGAACATACATGCGAGGATAGATCAAAAGACGAAAGTATCAGCTTCGCCAATATCATTTTGATGGCTAAGCCACTGCTTTTTTCGTCTTTAAAGTTTCAATAAAAATGGTTTGTTCTTGGATAAAATGACAGCAAACGCTGCGCGGTTAGCAGCGTCCGAAGCACATTTGAGTTTACAACTTTGCGTAATCTATCACCCAGTTCACATAGAGTTCAGTGCCTGTTTTTAATGCCTTTTCATCGGCGTAAAAAAGTGGTGAATGATTACTTGGTGCAGTGACTGCGTTTTGGCCTTCAGGTGTGATGCCTAGAAATACAAATAGACCTGGGACTTCTAGTGCAAAAAACGAAAAATCTTCTGCGCCAGTGACAAGTTCACTTATGTGGACTTTATCTTTACCTGCAACGCGTTCTATTGTGGGCAGCATTTTTTGTGTGAGTTTAATATCGTTAACCGTAACCGGATAACCCTCGTCAATATGCACGTGCGCTTCGGCGCCAGTTGCTTTGGCGGTCATTTCTGCGGTGGTTTTTAAGTTTTCAAAGATTTGCGCGCGATTGTCCATATCAAAGTTACGAATGGTGCCTTCTAAGTAGACTTCATCTGGAATAATGTTATTTCGAACGCCCCCTTCAACTATGCCAAAGCTTACTACAGCTGGCGCTTTGGTAATGTTCACTTGACGGCTAACGATGGTTTGTACGCTACCAATAATTTGACCCGCTGCAACGATTGGATCAACACCACCCCAAGGCCGTGAACCATGAGTTTGTTGACCTTTCACAGTAATTTCGAAGCGGTCGGAAGATGCCATAAGTGGCCCTTCTCTATAACTAATATGACCCACGGTACCTGCAGACCAAACGTGTATTCCAAATACCGCTTCAGGCTTATGTTGTGTAAAAACGCCCTCTTTAAGCATTAGTTCAGCACCACCTTCTTCATTACCCGGTGCGCCTTCTTCTGCCGGTTGAAATATAAAGACGACTGTACCTGCTATTTGCTCCTTCATTTTGGCAAGTTTTTCTGCCGCCCCCATAAGCATAGACATGTGCAAGTCATGTCCACAAGCATGCATAACGCCTACTTCTTTATTGCGATACTCCGCTTTAGCGGTTGATTTAAAAGCAAGATCGGTTTGTTCCACAACCGGCAAGGCATCCATGTCGGCTCGCAAGGCAACGGTCGGCCCAGGTTTGCCCCCTTTTAACACTCCCACCACGCCGGTATGTGCAACACCAGCTTGTACCTCTAAGCCAAGTGATTCTAAATGTGCCGCAATTACTTTAGCAGTACGGAACTCACGGTTACTTAACTCAGGGTGTTGATGCAAATCACGGCGCCACTCAATCACTTTTTGCTCAAGCTCAGTTGAAATACTAATTGGCTGCTGTGCACGCACACTCAATGACACTAGACTACCCGCTAAAATAGCGAGGGTGAAAGAGGATAATTTCATGGAAAACGCCTTAAAATACTTAGTGATAAACAAATTTTAGTATGCTTGTCTAAGTATGTACTGACAAGAATAAAATACATTCCTAATCACATGTTTTGTAGTAGTTTAGTTACAGTCGCGCCAACGAAAACAGCAACTGAGGCTTGTCAATTACAAAGGGGGGAAGCAACAAAAAAGTGTGAGTCATATGCTGGTGTGAATAACAAAACAATCAGAACAGATACTCTAAAAACATGTTTGAGCTGTGCATATAACCTTCTAGTTTTATGCTCAACTTGTCCCCCTTCCGATAAGTAATCAACTGCTCATTGAATACCACTTATTCCAATATTAAATACTAGGTTCTGTTAAAGCTTTTAAGTGAAAACGTAACCCGTTGAATTAACTAGGGGATATAAATCAAAACTGTTAATGTAAATAATCGCCCGCCTACAGGACCAGTTCTATGACAATGAGTACAATTAAACACTTGTTTACTAGATGTTTATTAACAACTGTTTTTTGTATGGCTTTTGTCGTAAAGGCTGATACCAAAATCAGCTTAGCGGTAACAGAAAGGTGCCCTTATATTTGTGCTGAGAATGCGCTTAATCAAGGGGTGCTGATTGATATTGTAAAACGCATCTTTGATAAAACAGATGTACAAGTTGAAATTCAATATTTTCCAATGAATCGCGCAATGCGCATGCTTGATAATAATAGTATCGATGGTGTAATCGGCATTTTGCAAAGAAATGCACCAAAACTTGTTTATCCCGATGAGAGCATCGGTCAAGTTCAATATTCAATGTACAGATCAGAAAAAAGTGACTGGCTTTATACCGGATTAAATTCACTAAAGGGCCAAATATTAGGTGTTGAGGTGGGAAAATCTTACGGCATCGCCGACAGTTACATTCAACGATATGCCAATGACGAGCGTTTTATATACCAATATTATGGAGATAATTCGACAACGAACTTAATGAAGTTACTCGAAAACGGCTACATAGATGTATTATTAGAAGACAAAAACATTCTCGACTTCCATACTAAAAATGTGCAAGGAGGGAAGCTTGAGGAAGGTGGAACAATTCCTTCAGACCATTTATATATCGGTTTCTCACCAAGCAACAAACAAGCTCAAGAATTTGCAGATCTCGTGACAGCTGGGATCACAAACATGAGAAACACACAGGTGAACTGGCGAAGGTATTAGCGACTTATGGTTTGTCAGACTGGGAAAGTTGGTCACCTACCCACCGAGACCCATTTTCAGGTAATTACCTTGAACGACTAGAAAAAAAATTCTTATACAATAACAAAGCTAAAAAAATTGATACTGCCACCATGGTATTTGAAGGCTCAACCGCTAAAGAAGGTGGTTACTGGAAATATGCGACAAAATTCAAAGAGTCCTTAGAGCGCCTTTCTGGCGGTAAATTGAAAGTACAACTCAAGTTTGGCGTAACAACCGAACATGACATTGTGATGAATATTGCCGAAGGAAAAAGTCACATGGGTATGGTGGCGACGAATAACTTAACCCCTTTTGCACCTTCGTTAGGGTTTCTTGCCTTACCCTATATGTTCCCTAATGAGGCAGGTATCAAAAAATTATTTCACTCTCCCTTGATGAGTGAAATTGCCGATAGAGCTGGTTTGGAGTCAAATGTTCGACCACTGAGTTTCTTTATTGGCGGTTATCGAGTATTGGCCAACAGTAAAAAAACAGTGAGAAAAACCACTGATTTACAAGGATTGCGTATTCGAGTTCCGCGCAATCAGTTAATGATTGAAGCGTTTAGAGCATGGGGTATTGAACCCGTCCCCTTACCCTGGACTGAAGTATGGCCAGCGTTGGAATCAGGAGTTATCCAGGGTCAAGAAAATCCAATTAATATTATTTTTGATGGAGTGAATAAGACTCAAGAGGTGTGGGATATATTAAAATATGTGACTAACATTCGCTATTTTATGTTTACCGCTCCGCATATGCTGTCCGAATCATTTTATCGCCAATTAAGTAAACAAAGTCAGGCTTTAGTCAGACAAGCCGCAAGGGAGGCTGAAGTGTATAGTTGGGAATTGGTCAAAAAAGAAGATCTCAAAATGACTCAATTTGCCAAAAGTAAGGGAATGATATTTACTGACCCACTCAATGAAAAAGACGACTGGCAAGCAAAAGCCCGCTCAATTTGGCCTGATTTCTATTTCAGAGTCGGAGGAAAAGAACTCGTCGATAATGTATTAGAGGTCATTAATGAAAAATAACCCTTTAATTTATTACTCCACATCTTAAATTTTAGGGTTAGAGCCAACTTTAAAACAAGTTATATTCAATTTTAGAGCGATCCAAGTGACTGGAGACAGTGAACAAAAGTCTGCCTATATGATTAATATTTTTATCTCCACCAGCAACAAACCCTAGCTTGTTTAGCCCAATTTCTTTTACACTAACGTCTTATAAGACTCTGTTTAAAATACTGTTTTTATAAGAACTAGTTAAGAATTATGCAAATGTGCCCTACTTGCAAGCTGTTATAAACTTTGTTTAGATAGGGCCCTTTTTTACTTCAAAGAATTCGATATGCACCCATCTTATTTTACACAAGCCCTTTTATTGGGTTCGGCACTGCTCATAAGTGCTTGTTCGCCTCCCGACAATAGTTCGCAAACAGCCGAAGTCACTTCTATTAAAAAACAAGCAGCTAAAACCATGCAATATACCACCCCAGGTCAGACCGATGCGGATCACTTATACCTAGAAGAAGTATTAGGTGACAAAGCCCTTGAAGAAGTGAAAGCCTGGAATAGCAGTACATTAGCCCGTCTGACCGCTGATCCACTGTTTAAAACTTTGGAAGCTGAGGCCCTGTCGATACTGCAAAGTAAGGACAAAATCCCCTATGTATCTTATCGTGGCGGTGCTGTTCATAATTTTTGGCAAGACGCACAGCATGTGCGGGGAATTTGGCGTACATCAAGCCTAGAGAGTTACCTCACCGAGTCACCAAAGTGGGAAACCGTACTCGATATTGATGCCCTTTCTAAAGCCGAAGATAAAAACTGGGTTTATAAAGGCATGACATGTCTGCCCCCCAAATATGAACGCTGCATAATTAATCTTTCAGATGGTGGCAAAGATGCAGTTGTTCGCCGGGAATTTAATACCAGTACTCAATCTTTTATTGAAAATGGCTTTATCACCGAAGAATCAAAAGGTGGCATGAGCTGGTTGAGTGAAGATGCCATGGTAGTTGGTGTTGATTTTGGTGAAGGCAGCATGACGGATTCTGGCTACCCTATGCTGGCTAAATTGTGGCAACGAGGTACACCTTTATCCAGCGCAGTAGAGTTTGCTCGGGGTGAACAAGCCGATGTAGGTTATTGGGCTGGTGTATGGGAGTTGTCTAATGGTAGTCGAGAAATTGTCGCTACTCGCGCCATTACCTTCTACGATTCTGAAACCTATTGGTTTCCACGGAATGCCGACGGTAGCATTGCTCAAACGGTGAAGTTCCCGGTGCCGCTCAAATCTTCAGTATCCGGTGAATTTAAAGGCCAAGTAATAGTAAAATTAGCAGAAGACTGGCGTGAGTTTAAATCCGGTGCCTTAGTCAGTTTTGGCATGGAAGATTTCATGGATGATGGTGAAATTGGAAAGCTGAATTTAGTGTTTAGTCCAGATGAAAAATCGTCAATTGAAAATTTTGGGTCAACTCGGTCTAAGTTATTGGTGAGCATTTATCGTGATGTCACAGGTGCGGCCTATGAATTTGATTGGAACGGCGAACAGTGGAACTCGAAAAAACTCGATTTTCCGACCAATGGCTCGGTTTCTATAGGTAGTACTACCGACAAAGAAGATGTCGCCTTTATTTCGACTGAAAGCTTTTTAACGCCTGACACGCTGTATACCTACAATACTCAAACCGGTAAAAAAGCCATCGCTAAGTCTTTGCCAAGCTGGTTTGACGCAGAGAGTATGATTAGCGAACAATTTTTTGCCACCTCGACAGATGGAACCCAAGTTCCTTATTTTGTGGTACGTAAAAAAGATTTAAAACTGGATGGCAGTAATCCAACACTGCTTTATGGATATGGCGGTTTTGAAGTGTCACTTAATCCAAGTTATTCAGCAACCCGTGGAAAGCTATGGATTGAACGGGGTGGTGTTTTTGTACTGTCGAATATCCGTGGCGGCGGTGAATATGGACCAAGCTGGCATCAAGCAGGCTTAAAAACCCTACGTCAAAATATCTATGATGACTTTATCGCTGTAGCCGAAGACCTGATTGCCAAAAACATTACCTCAGAAAAACATCTTGGTATTGAAGGTGGGTCTAATGGTGGATTATTGATGGGGGTAATGTTTACTCAACGTCCTGACTTATTTAATGCTGTAGTGTGCGCGGTGCCGTTATTGGACATGTTGCGCTACCACAAGTTGCTAGCTGGAGCATCTTGGATGGGTGAGTACGGTGACCCAGAAGATGAAACTGAAGGCGCATTTTTACGCAAAATTTCGCCTTATCACAATGTTGATCCACAAGCCGATTATCCAGAAGTGTTTTTTATTACTTCAACCAAAGACGATCGAGTTCATCCTGCACATGCACGTAAAGTCGCAAAACGTATGGAAGACCAGGGACATGCGTTTTTGTATTACGAAAATATCGATGGTGGACATTCTGCCGCGGCTAACCTAAAAGAAACCGCCAAGCGATTAGCCTTACAACATGTTTATTTGATGCAAAAATTGCAAGGCGGCAAATAGTTTATCAATACATTTTAAGCTAAATATTATTGCTCGGCTTAATCAAGTCGAGCAATAATACTAATCTAAACGTAAGAAAATCTCGTTTAATCCACCACCGCATTGCTCACCGTTTTCTATTTTTAATCCAAAAACACATTTAAGTCTTTGCGCCTAGGTCATCGACTGGTAAATTTTTGCCAGTATTTTTTGCCAGCGCTGTCAGCAAGTCAAAAGCCTTCTGTTCACTGAATCAAGGTCTATTGCATAGTGCGGGATTACTATTTATTCTTCTCTGACTCACGATCTAAGTTGTTAGATGTTTAGCGATTTAAACAATAGGCTATTAGCAACCACTCATGATCCATTTATATTTTACGTTTTATTTAGTATCCCTGCTCAGTGGTGTGGCCTTAATTACTAATCAGAATTCACGGCATAAAAATTCGCCCGCATTTAAAGAATCATTAGCCATTTATTTAGTACTCACCTTGTTTATGATTTTGGGTACGGGAAGTCTGTATATCACGGCTAATGTGGTGAATAGCCCTTATATTATGCAGACATTTTTATCTGGTGCTTGTGTGATGATTGGTAGCCTTGTTTATCTATTACCACGTTATAACCATATTTTATTCCAACTTGATTTCACTCAACAAAAACAGTTTATATTTTTAGGATTGCTACTAATCTGCTTTTTAATTGGGATTGCAATTTGGTATGTTCCTACTACCCAATATTTAGTCGTATCAGGCATTCCCATTTGTATTTTGATTGTTGTGGTTATCTATACTCAACAGTTATATTTTCGCTATTACCAGCAAGTTTTCACTTCAACCAAACCCAAACTAATTTCCAGCGCAATGCCTTTGATATCAATTGGCTTAGCGATAACAGAGGTATTATTTTGGGGCAGTGAAACAATGACTCATGGCGTGACCCTAAGTTTACCATTGATCTATTTACTGAATAACTGTGTGATGTGGTATTTTCAAAATGAACTCTATCCGGCTCCCGTGGCTAAGCCCAAAACGTCCGATTCGCAATTTGAATTACCTGATTGTCTTACCAGAAAAGAGCAAGAAGTAGTGATGGCGGTAACCAGTGGTTTAAGCAATAAACAAGTTGCAGATAAACTTTGCATTTCACCCAGCACCGTAAAAAATCACCTATCGAGTATATTCAAAAAGATGGAAGTGACAAATAGAGTCGCGCTCATCAATCGAATCTCTTCACCTCTAAGTGAATAAGACGTAAATCCACTAATAGGACGATTTTCCTAGTTGTTTTAGCCCATATTGGGAGGTATTTCCTATATTACCTGCCCATCCTGCCGTTTAAGCTGAGCCTCACTTCTTAAATACCTTGGAATTTACATGCACCATCAAACTAGGTTTAATTTTACCTCCGCTCTTCAATTACTAATTAAAACCATTGGGCTTAGCCTTTGACATTTTATCGCATTGATTGTAGCAGCCACATTAGTTGGCATGTTTACAACCGCATCTAGCGCTAACCAAGAAGAGCTGGATGGATTGGCATTCGCTTCTGTTAGTGTGATCGAAACCTTAACCATGATGTGGTTGCTGAGTCGTATTAACCTAACTGGCGTAAAACTGACCTGTGTTGCCATTTTGTTTTTTCACGGTACTAAAGTGTTTATGATGATGATTGAAGCTGCTTTTTTTCTAAACATTTGGACAACCACGCCATTGATGTCTTTAGCAGAGATTAATGCGATGGAATTACAAGGTTTAGTCATGGCGTTACTGTACTGCCCAGTTTTAGTCTGGTCTATGGGGAAATGGGGTGACAAAAAATCAAATGCTGCATCCTTAGCATTTCCCCAACGGTCTGCTTTGGGTAACCTAACAACCTTGACTAAACGTTTGCTCGTAGTAAGTGTAGTTTATGCGACTTGCTACATATTAGCGGGTATGTTTATTTTAATTCCCCTAGCAGGCGAGTCATTTCAACCCACTTATGAACACTTACAGGTTCCCGTTTGGATGCCTTTATTTCAAGTAGCCAGAGGCGTGTTGTGGGGACTGATATTGTTACCCATAGTGATACATTTTTCAGGTACAAAGCGTCAACTGCGCATTAGCGTTGGTTTGGGATTAGCGGCACTGGGGTCAGCACAACTGCTATACCCCAATCCACATATGAATGAAGCATTGCGATACGCACATATTGTAGATATAACAGTTTCCATGTTTGTTTTTGGTTGGATAGCATGCTGGATTTTCGCTCTTCGAAAATAATACCCTAAAGGGCCATAATGTATTTTGAATGGCTGGTTTATTAAATAACCTAAACTCAGGTTATTTAATAAACCAGTTCCTTCTTATCAATTTTCGAAGCATAACCTTGCGATATGCAGTCCAATCATTCAAATCAACTTGCCCCCTTCTCAACTCTGTTTAAACTGTCGGCTCGAATAAAATGTTAAGGGGATGTGATGAGGTTTATTTTTGGGTTAATGCTTTGCTGTTCGTTAATGGCTTGCCAGTCAACTGTTGTCGACGCAAAAAATACAGCTAACTTAGCTGAATCAGTAGGATTTTCAACCGAACGACTTGACCGGATCGCACCGGTTATGCAGTCTTATATTGACCAAGGAAAATTAGCCGGCACTTTGACCTTAGTTGCCAAAGACGGAAAAATTGTATATCTCAACGCTCAAGGTATGCAGGATAAAGAAGCTGGTAAATCTATGAGTGAAGATACCATCTTCAGAATTTACTCTATGAGTAAACCCATTACAGCCGTTGCCGCCATGACACTCTGGGAACAAGGCAAGTTTCACATGTTTGACCCCATTTCTAAATACCTACCTGAATTCAAGGACATGAAGGTCTATGTGAGTGGGGCTGGAGACGATATGGTGCTTGAAGATGCCAAAAGCCCCATTCGTATAATCGACTTATTTATGCATACCTCTGGTTTAAGTTATGGTTTTACTGGTAGCGAAGTAGACAAACTGTATCAACAATTGTTATCTAAACCTGACGAATTGAACCGCAGTAATATACTCAGTAAAATGGCTGCACTGCCTCTCGTCCACCAGCCTGGCACAGCATGGAATTATGGTGTATCAACCGATATCATTGGTTTTTTAATGGAAAAACTTAGTGGTAAAAGACTGGGTGAATATATGCAAGAAACTATATTTTCACCTTTAGGAATGAAAGACACGGGCTTCCATGTACCGGCTAATAAAGTTGATAGACTCACGCAGATTTACACTGCTGATAGAAAAACGGGTAAAACCATCGTCATGCAGAATGAGCCTTTAGGTGACTACATGAGCGATCCAGAAATCCACAATGCTGGCGGTGGATTAGTCTCCACAATGCAAGATTATTTTACCTTTGCACAAATGATGCTGAATGGCGGTGAAATCAATGGTGTAAGGATTTTAGGTAGAAAAACGGTTGAATACATGAGCAGTAACCACTTGCCTAACAACTTAATTCCTTTTAACGCAGATTCACAAGGCGAAGGTTATGGCCTTGCGATGTCGGTCACAGTCGATCCAGGTATGTCAGGGTTTATGAGTTCAAAGGGTAACTTTGGTTGGGGAGGAGCTGCCTCGACTTATTTCCGAGTCGACCCAGTAGAGAAAATCATATTAATATCAATGGCCCAATTTATACCAATGGGTTTCCATCGCTATCATGATGATTTCAGAAACCTTGTCTATCAAGCATTAGTAGAATAAAAAAATTGTGGTGCGCCTTAACTGGCGCATCAATATCACTTAATAATTGTTCAATTGACTTTTAGCCAATTAATAATGGGGTCATACAGGTCTACGATAGTTTGCCCTGGACGTCTTTTTTCATACAACCGAGTCAACTCTTTATTAAATGTCTTAAATTTATAAAACCCGCGTTTATTCACCATAAAATTTTCGACATAATTTTTTATCATTAAATATTCATCCGTAGAATATTTGTCCATGGCGTATAACAAAAATACTGACCATGTCATGTATTCGTTAAATGTGGAATAAGGTTTATTGTAGCCCCCACCTTTGTACCATGTACTTAAGTCCGGCAAAGCTAGGTCAATATCTTCAATGTAGTTATCTGAAACCGGGTTAACATAAGCATGATCAATTTCAGTAAAAAACGAACGGCTTAATTTTATTGCCCGAAGCGACGCAGAATCTGCTGCTTTCTCGTAACGATTGGGGCCACTGATAAACATCACCGATTCTTTAAAATCACCGTCTGTATACATACGCGCGCTATGATTGCCCGCCCCTAGAGGCGAGAAAAACACTTTGTAACTTTGATATTTGGCGGGGAACTGCGACTCTAACCATTTCCAGATATTTTTCGGTTGGGTGTCTGTTAGAAACTGCTTGGTTAAGCCCAGATAATAAAGCTGTTGCTGCTGGTAAAACGTCCTAAAATTACTGGTTTCAGCAAAGTTCTCTAACAGTTCTAAGTTGTCTGCCACAGCGTCTTGCGCTCTAAAACCATTGTAAATATCTGAACTTTCTATTTTATCATTAACAAAAACATACGCTGGACCGTTTTCAACAAGGGAATAATAATCAACATTGTTCAATGCGCTAAACAACGCATGGTCTTTGAAAGGAGCAAACCATTTAATCATCTGAAGATAATAATCTCCTTCCGAGTGACTACCATAATTTGTTTGATGAAACTTATCTGCTAACGCCAAGACTATATTGGTTAGCTCGTAAACCTCAGGGACCTCGGCTGTTACTTTTCCTCTGTGCTGTTGAATATAGGTATTGTCATACTGAGCAGGTTTACCTTGGATGCTGAATGAAATGGACTTTGTTATATTGTTTAGCTTTAAATATACTTTTTCCGTCTCTTTACCTTGGTAAAAAATAGACAATCGTTGCTCACCATACTTAAATTCAGCCGTTGGACTTGCTCCCCAATGGGTCAGATATATCACTTGCTCATTTGGCAAAGAATCAAAATCCAGCTTACGACTAAAATAGCGATAAGTAACTAATTCAAAATTAGAGTCTTCCAAGGTAATTGTGTGTTGGTGAACAGGTGTTTCTGCACAACCGAAGAACATAAAAATAAGGCTATGTTTGTATTAACTGTTGTTGAACACTAAACATACTGTTTTTATTGAACTTTTCATCATTGTCCAAATAT
>NZ_CAJWCF010000015.1 GCF_913020055.1 uncultured Paraglaciecola sp.
ATGTGGTACAACAGCCATAGACTTCATTCGTATTTGGATTACCAAAGCCCTAATGACTTTGAAAGACAAAACAATGAATTACAAAAAGTAGCTTAACTGGGGTGGTCGTTTTAGGTTGACCACGTCACACTGCCATTTTGTAATAACTAGAATAGGGCGCTTATAAAGATTAAAATATTGTGCATAACTTGACGTTAAAACAGTCCTTTAATTTAGGTTGTCACTGAATGTTTATTTGGTAGCAGTCGTCATAGTAGAACCGATTTCGATTAACACATAAGGTATCTGTAAAATATGAGCAGTCTTTTCGACACACTTTTAGCCAGTGGAAGTACAGTTAAGTTATTAGCCACAGTAGTATTTTGTTTTATCTCTTTAACATTGCTCAATCGATACCTTAAAAAGTATTGGTCAAACCGAAAATTTTTATTCCAATTTCTAATGCTCGTTTTAACTATCATCGCAATTGTAGCCATTATTATTGTGTTGCCATTAAGTGATGCATTACGAGGCCAACTACTCTCATTATTTGGCATATTACTCAGTGCCTCGATTGCCTTTGCTTCAACTACCTTTATCGGCAACATCATGGCCGGAGTCATGTTAAGGGTGATTAAGAATATAAAACTTGGAGATTATATTACCGTAGACAACATCACCGGCCGGG
The DNA here is from genome assembly GCF_913020055.1 of uncultured Paraglaciecola sp. GTDB lineage: Bacteria > Pseudomonadota > Gammaproteobacteria > Enterobacterales > Alteromonadaceae > Paraglaciecola. The sequence goes on from NZ_CAJWCF010000015.1 coordinate 668, forward strand.
CAACTGAAATGAACTTATTACATATGGAAGTGCAAACGGAACAAAGCGATCTGGTCACCATACCAAATATCCATATGGTGACATATCCGGTAAAAGTCGTACGTAATACCGGCACTATTGTGGCCATCGAGATATCGCTAGGCTACGACATCCCACGTCAGCAAATAAGCAAACAATTGATCCTAGCTTCTGAAGATGCAGGATTGGCAGAAGGATTTGTGCAAATAAAAAACCTCGGTGACTTTTCAGTGACCTATCGTATTGCAGGGCATTTAAAGGATACTTCGAATTTATTGTCTGTTCGATCCAAGTTATATAACGCAGTACTAGATCGTTTACACGCTGATAATATAGAAATAGTTTCACCTAGTTTTATGAATACTCGCGCAATTAAAGAACAGCCTATCATTCCAAAGCAACAAATTGATGAGGAAGAAAGCGAAGATAATAGTTTGGAAAAGATGGCCTTTGAGAAAGCAGATTTGGCTTCATCAATTACCAGTATTCAGACTGCTATCGATGAGTTATCGGCCAAATTAGAATCAGGTAAGGGCAGCTTAGGTGATAATGAACGAGGATCCATCGAAGCGGAATTAATAGTGCTCAATGCTCAACTTAATGATGAACAAGAACGATTAAAAAATGAAGGAACTAAGCTTAAATAGGTTTTAAATGTTCCTGTTACAACACTTTCAAGCCTTGCTCTACAAGATTAATCTAATGTTTTCTTAAACCGAAAAGAGGCAAGTAGAATTCCTGCGAAAGTGAATGCACTAAGCCAATACACGTCGGGCAGCATATCGGTAAAACACACGTCCCTTAAAATAACGCCTCGAACCAAACGCATAAAATGTGTGGCGGGTAGGGCTTCGGCAATATACTGCGCGATTTCTGGCATGCCTTCATAAGGGAACATAAAACCTGATAGTAGAATTGACGGCAGCAACACAAATATCGTCATTTGCATGGATTGTAATTGATTGGTCGCTATGGTGGATATAACCAGTCCCAAGGCCAAACTTGCCGCTATAAAAAGTAATGTGATACAAAACAAAGCCCATAAGCCACCATTAATAGGCACGTTAAATACTAAATACCCCAATCCTAAAATGATGGCGACCTGCAATAGTCCAATAAAGATGTAAGGGATAATTTTTCCTAACATAAGCTCTATCGAACGAATTGGCGTGGTGATTAACATTTCCATATTACCGTGTTCACGTTCGCGCACGATTGCGGCGGAAGTAAACATAATCATCGTCATGGTTAAGATTATCCCAACTAAACCTGGCACTATATTGACTGCCGATCGTTGTTCTGGATTGTAAAATAGAGTGACTTCGAAAGTTGGGGTAGAGCGGTTAGCTGGTTTACTTAATAACTCAGCTAGTGGCATGTTTCTTAATCCCTTAATCGCTCCAGCAACCATAGTATCTGAACCATCAACTAACCATTGGGCAATAGGACGACCCGTTTGTTCATCGCTTGAGTCGGGTAAGGCAAAACCTAGACTGGCGTGGCGAACAACTCGCTGGCTTAAATCCTGTGGAATAATTAAAATAGCTCGTATTTGTGCTTGTTCAAGGGCCTCTTGAGCGCTTTTAATATCATCGAAGTGATGACTAAAAGTGACTACTTGGGTGGCCGCAACGGTTTGCACTAACACTCTACTCAGTGCACTTTGACTGTGATCAACCACTGCTACTGGTATGTGCCGTACATTGGTATTGATTGCATATCCAAACAACACTAATTGCACTAACGGGATCATAATGACCATAGCAAAAGTCATTTTATCGCGCTTTAATTGCATGAGTTCTTTAAAACAAATCGCCTGAATCCGATATAAACTGGTTATCATTGGCGTCTACTGCCAGTGCAAGTAATAAACACATCTTCTAGACTAGGACGGACAATACTTATTTTATTCGTCACGATCTCAGTGTGATGTTGTAAAAAGTCGATAGGGTTAGTTACTGAGCTCTTTATCAATACTCTTAATCTCGCACCTAACTGGGCAGCCGTAACAACCTCTGGCAGTTGTATGAGTTGTTGTTTTAAGTGGCGTAAGCCCTCAGCTTCTATTTCAACCACATGGGCCGCAATGTTATTCATTAGTTGTTCTGGAGAGCCATCTGCGCGTTTTATGCCGTCTTCTAAAATCGCTAATTTATGGCAGCGCTCTGCTTCATCCATATAATGAGTTGAAACAAGAATGCTGGTGCCTTGCTGACACAGGTCGAATAATTGTTCCCAAAAATCTCGGCGATTTTCAGGATCAACTGCTGAAGTGGGTTCATCTAAAAATAATAACTCTGGTTTATGTAACGTTGCAGCTGCTAAGGCTAATCGCTGGCGTTGACCGCCACTCATGCTACCCGCTAATTGCTGTTGTTTTTGGTTAAGACCGTAAGTGGACAGTAACTCATTGATACGTTTATTTTGAGTTGCACCAAAAATACCGTAAATTTTAGCGATAAATTGAAGGTTTTCTTTTACTGTTAAATCATCATATAGAGAAAACTTTTGGGTCATGTAACCCATTTTTAAACGCAGTTTCTCAGCGTCTTGTGGAAGTGTTAGACCAAGCACTCGTATTTCACCTGATGTAGGTTTCAATAAACCAGTTAACATCCGAATTGCAGTGGTTTTGCCACAACCATTTGGGCCTAAGAATCCATAAATTCGGTTTTTATCAATATTTAGATCAAGCTTATCTATCGCTTTTAAATCACCAAAGTTTCGGCTTAATTGTTTGGCTTGAATAATCAAGTCAGGTGCAGAATCCCTGTTCAAGGCAGTTCAACTTGCACGGCTACACCATTCGGCAAATTTGCATAGCTGTCGGGTAATTGTACTTCAGCCAAATACATTAACCGTGCTCGTTCTTCTTGATTAAGGGCATAATATGGCGTGAAAGCCGGCTCAGTAGAAATCCAGCGAACCTTACCAGTAATTGTTTCTGTTATTCCATCCACATGAATTAATAACGTATCACCTGCAATGATTTTTACTCGGTATGGTTCTGGCACATAAATACGTGCATAAGGTGTGTCACCCGCTAAAACAATGGCAACAGGGCTGCCTAGAGTGACCCTTTCACCTAAATTCCAAGGAAGATTGTCGAGCAGACCGTTACGCGTAGCGGTAATAGTTAAGTCATTAAGCTTTTTATTTTCGCTAGCCAGCGCAGCTTGCATAACGGCTACGTTGGCTTCTGCTATTAACAAGTCTTCAGGGCGAGTGCCGTTAGTGAGTATCAGTAATTCTTCTTCTGCTGCATGTGCAGCAGCACGTTTGGAATCTTTAGAGGCTATAGTTTGATCAAGGTTTGATTGACTGACTAACCCTTGAGCCACCAAGTTTTTAGCTCGTTGATAATTTGCTTCGCTCTCGGTTAAAGCTGCTTTAGCTCCTTCTAATTTGGCGCTGGCGGCGGCCACTTCTTCTGGTCGAGCGCCGTTACGGTATTTGGCCAAGTTAGCTTGTGCCTCAGCTAAATGTGCAGCGGCTTTTGCTGTTAAAGCTGATTGTTGGCGACTATCCAGTTGCACCAATACATCGCCTACACTGACACGTTTTCCTCGTGAAACTGGCAAAGCAATGACCACTTCGTTGGCAGTCGCTGTATGCGCTATTCGGTCGCGCTCTAGTGTGCCTAACGCTAGATTAGGCGTGTTGTCTACGCAGCTTTGCATAGAAACGAGGGACATTAATATGACAAAAAGAGTTTTATTCTGGCTAAAGTCTGGCAAGTTTTTCATGACACGTTATCCAATTTATTTGTCAAAAGGTCAGTTTATAGGTTTTTTATCAAGCAACGCTTCGTAACCTGCGATCAAGTCAAACAGCTCTTCATCGATATCCGTTTGACGCATATGCCGAAAACTTTGGTTTAGGTTATCTAATAATTCCTCTATATTTTTCTCTGCCCTGAGCATTGCTTCTAAACGACTAGCATTTTCGCTGGCTAACGACTCTGCACATGCTTGGTAAATTGATACAAACAGATACTCCCTAATTAACGCTTTAAACGTGGTTTCTTTGGCATTGATTAGTTCAGGTAAACTACTAGAAGGCCAATTAGCCATCATTAGTCTATCTTTCCAGTGTTGATCAAATGGAAGCAACTGGTGGAAAGTTGGAGCATAAGTCGATTTAGACGTTGGCCGATTGTGAAAAACAAAAATCTGCCCAATATCATTATTCTGACGCTGCCATTCAATCTCTAATATTAGTTCACCCACAAGATTGGATATTGTGTCTAAACTTCTAGGAAGTCGATAGCTCTTGCCCTGATTCAAATCTATTTTAGATAATAAAGGTTGAATACGTTCACCCGCAGTCCAAACAAGCTTTTGCTTAGGATGACTTTTCATTGTGTTGAATAAAAACTCGGCCAACAAATGATTAAATTGCCCCACTAGACCTTGGTCAGAGCCGAATACAATCAGACCAATGTTCTTCTGATTGGGACTGACATAGTTTGCATAACCATTGTCTGAGTTACTTTGATGAAAACAAACATTTAGTCCTAACTTAACCGTTTGATAATATTCTGCGAGGGAACTGACCGCGTTTTCGTATTGGCTGATATTAACTGCTGCCATCGCTTTCATTGTGCGCACTACCGATTGTAAATCACTGGCGCTGTTTATCTTGTGTTGTAACTTGGCCAGTGAATTACTCATGTTTTATGCGTACTTTTATTTGGCTTGTCGAATTCGGCTTGAGTTAACTTTCTATCTACCTCACTGTTTCTATCCTCGGCACAAACCTGTTTTATAAAAGGGGCTAAGGTTTGTTCAGCGATACTGAATACCTTTTGTCGCTCATCCTCAGTGATGTTCTGAGCATTCTCTAGGCAGGTTAATAAGATTTCAGGCATATTTCTGGTTGCCGCTCTCAAGCTCTCTTGCGCCTTTGGCATATCACTCAGTGGCACGGCATCAAATAAACGCTGACTAAGCACTAACAACAGGGTTATTTGTTCAGCTACCGTAAACGGAGCTGATTCTGATTGACTGAAATACGCTCTAATATGCCGCCCATGCTCAATTGTACTGAGGGTGTTGTCATCTAGGCGCGCGCCAAATCGGGCAAAGTTTTCTAGTTCTTCAAATTGTGCATAGGCAAGTTTCAGATTACTTGCCACCTTTCTATAGCCGTCTCTTTGAGCCTTACCTCCTACTCGTGAAACTGACTTGCCAACGTCTACAGCTGGCAATACCCCCAAATCAAATAAAGTGGGCGACAAATATATTTGTCCATCGGTAATCGAGATCAAGTTGGTTGGAATGTAAGCTGACATATTCTGACCTTCTGTCTCGATAATAGGTAATGCAGTTAATGAACCTCCACCATTTTCGGAATTCAAATGAGTAGAACGTTCAAGTAATCTAGAGTGAAGATAAAAAATATCACCAGGAAAGGCCTCTCTGCCAGGTGGTCGCCGCAGTAACAATGACAGTTCTCGATAAGATCGTGCATGTTGAGTCAAGTCGTCATACACGATCAATACATCTTCACCCCCTTGCATAAAATATTCGGCTACGCTCGTAGCGGCATAAGGCGCTATGTAATCAAGACCTGGCGGATCATTACCTTCGGTGACGATAACAACGGTGTAAGCCAGTGCTTGGTTTGTTTTTAGCACTGCTAAGGTTTTAGCAACAGAGGAGGCTTTTTGTCCAATCGCGCAATAAACACATAATACATTTTTGCCTTTTTGATTCAGGATGGTATCAATGGCAATGGCTGTTTTACCTGTTTGTCTGTCTCCTAAGATCAGTTCTCGTTGTCCTCGTCCAATAGGCAGAAGCGCATCAATAACCTTAATTCCGGTTTGTAATGGTTCAGTTACAGGCGAGCGCTTGATAATCGCAGGGGCAGGGCGTTCAATTGGTAATCTCTTGGTTAAGGCTGGAGGTTGAATACCATCAAGCGGTCGACCAAGGGGGTCAATAACTCGGCCAAGCAACTCAGGCCCAACAGCTATGTCCATCACTCGACCAGTGCGTTTAACCTCATCACCTACATTTAATCGCCAAGCCTCACCCAACAGCACTACGCCTATCTCATGTTCATCAAGATTAAATGCAATACCATAAAGATCATTACCAAAATCTAACAGTTCATCAAAACCCACATTAGGTAGCCCGCTGACTAATGCTATGCCAGTAGATACGCTGGTAACGGTACCCACTTCTTGTGCATTCAATGCCGGCTCAATTTTTAACCGCCCTTGTTTTAAACAATCATAGAGGCTGCTTAACGTTGCTTTTATGTCATTCGATTGTTGGTCTGTCATGCTGAATTTTTTACGTTGTGGCTTTGGGTGTTTAATTGTGCCGTTCTGTTATGAATTGATTCACGCTGTTTAATTAGTAGTTGGCTTATAAATGTTTGTAATACATTTAGGTAATCTTCTGTGCTCCAGGCAATTTTCCAACCATTTGAACGAATTTCGATGCCACTTATCAACGTTGTTTTAACTTCTAGTTTTAGGTGAAAGTGGGAATTAGATTTAGCTGATGATACTTGTTGCAATATGCCATCAACTTTATCAATTTGGGTTTGTGTTAATTCAAACGCACTGTATATAAGCAATTCAGTATTGCCTGCATCAAGTGCTTTGTTAAAATTGTGTTTTTCATCTAGAGTCATGTTCTGTAGACGCTTACAAAAACATTCAAACATATTTTGTTCCAGCTCTACACTGGCTAGGTCAGCGAGTACTTTACGTGCCACGTCATATACTTCTTGTAAGGTTTTTAAGGCAATATCTTGTTGGTAATGTTCGAGCTCTCTCTCCAATGCTTGAAGACGACTCTTACTTATCTGATCTGCATTAATATGAGCCTTTGCAATAATCTGTTCACTTTCACTGAGTGCAGTATTTTTCGCTTTTGTAAATAATTCGTCGCGTTTAGCATCAAACTCATTGTTCTTTTTTTCTAGCATTTTACGTTGTAATTGCGCATCTAATTTTATCGCATCAGCTTGGTTTATAACTTTTGCAGTCTGTGTTTCCCTGTCATCAATTGCTTTCAATATAGGGCCATACAGATAGCGTTTTAACAACCACACCAATAACAGGAAGTTAAGTGTTTGTGCACCAACTGTGAACCAATCTATTGTCATGTGTTAGTTACCACTTTGTGTAATGAAGTAATTCCAAAATGGATTGCTAAATAACAAGATCATAGTCACCACAAAACAATAAATTGCGGTAGATTCAATCATGGCTAATCCTACAAATAATGTGCGCGTTATGGTGGCTGATGCATCGGGTTGTTGCGCCAACGCAGTTAAAGCGTTAGCCACAGCTCTACCTTCAGCAAATGCTGGCCCAATAGCACCAAAACCAATGGTGATACCCGCTGTAATGATTGATACAACGGCGATAATAGTCAGACTGTCCATATTTAATTTTCCTCTGATGGTTTAATTACTGGGGTGTTTTTATGTAACTGAGATTGAGTTTTGTTAGCACTTGTAGCTGCGGCGATGTAAACACTGGCCAGAATAAAAAATATGTAGGCTTGTACCATGCCAGTTAATAAGCCAAGTGCTGTCATAACAACGGGGAAAACAAAGGGAGCTATAAGTAACATTATTCCGATTATCATAGTGCCACTCATAATATTTCCGAACAGTCTTACCGCTAATGCAAAAGTGCGGGATATTTCACCAATAATGTTAAACGGCAACATAATAAAACTAGGTTTAGTGTAAGACGCCAGATAGTCCTTCAATCCTCGCTGTTTAATGCCGTAATAAGGTACAGCAACAAACACACATAATGCTAAAGACAAGGTAGTAGAAAGTGAGCCAGTGGGTGGCTCGTAACCAGGAAAAATAGTCAGTAAATTAGCCAGTGCAACAAATAGAAATAATGTGCCTAGAAACCCTAGGTATTGTCTAGGGTGGATTAGGCCCACAGCACTAATTTGTTGTTCAATAGCCAGTACAATAGTTTCTAAAGCGTTTTGCAACCGAGTACGTTTATTATTGCGGGTTAATGCTCGTTCAAGCACTTTGGCACTGATAAAAAACATCAGCATTACACCCCAGGTAAATACGATTGTTGCGTTGATTTTAATAAAACCCATTTGCCAATAGATAATTTCATCCGGACTAAGCTGCATCTTTGATACTCGCTTTAGTTGCGTCGTCTTTTCGGATCAGATCAAGCAATAATTTTGTAATGGGCCTGGCAAGAATAAAGCCTAAAAGGCTAGAAACCAGCGATTGCCAATTACCATCTGCAATCAAGTAGAAGCCAAATATACAAATGCCCATGCGGATGAAGAAACCTCCTACAAACCAAAGAGCGGGGCGTTTTGAAGTGAGTCCTCTGTAGACAACCCACCACAAACTTAAAAAGAATACACACCCTAGGGTAAATCCAAACATCAGGCTGATACTCAATTCTAAAGGTGAACTAAGCATTTCTGTTAAGGCATTAATCACTATTTTTACCTCCGTCTTGTTCGTTATCGTCATGCATCGCTTTATCCTCTTTACTTATCCAACTCCATGCTGTGAAACAGCCTATTGTCAGACCCGCGACAATCAGTGCCAGTGTCCACGAATGTTGCACTTTGTAATGTTTATCTAGCCATATGCCTAGGGTGGCACCCAATATAGTCGGTAACGCAATTGACCAGCCAACCAACCCCATCATGCCTAATCCAAACCAAACGTTTGAAGTAGAATGTTGCTGTGCTTTTAGTTTCTGCTTGGTTTTGCTGTCGATTTTTTCGGCTAAAATTAATCCCGATTTAGCATTGGCTTCCGCATCCGTTATTTGACTGTTAGGATTCTTTTTCATTTTGACGCGGTTGAAAAATCAGTTAAACGCTGTAAAAAGTTACTTTCCAACTTCTCCAAAGCAAAACGTATTTCTTGCTGTTGCTCATCCAGAAAGAGGAATTCGTTTTTTACCGCTTCATGTAATTGACTAAGCCCAATGCCTTTTATTGCTTGTCGAACAGAAACTAATACGTCTTGGCCTTTTTTCACAAAGATGCCTTGATCGACGGCGATATACTGGTCATTTCCCGTTCCTGTTGTGTAAGTGAGTATTCCTGGTTCCAAAGCTGCTGAACAGTCCCGTCTGTTTGGTAAAATACCGAACGCTCCTTCAGGAGTTTCTAGAATGATCCGCATAACATTGTCATGTTGGGCAAAAACTTTATCCGGTAGCAGTATTTTTAGCATCATTCACAAGACTCCAGCATTTGCTTGGGGGTGTTCTGAACTTTGTTTAACTTCGTTGATTGAACCAATCATGTATAAAGACTGCTCTGGATAATCGTTAAATTCACCGTTTAAGATACGTTCACACCCATCTAAGGATTGCGCTAAGCTTACGAACTTTCCTTTAGCTGAGCTGAATTGTTCTGTGGTAAAAAATGGTTGGGTGAAGAAACGCTCTAAACGTCTAGCACGTTTGACTATGTCTCTGTCTTTTAAGGACAGCTGCTCGAGTCCCAACATGGCAATAATGTCTTTTAGCTCATCGTATTGGGCAAAGATCTGTCTAATTTCATGTGCTAATGCAAAATGTCGTTCACCGACTATGCTAGCCGTGGTCATTTTTGAACTTGATTGCAGCGGATCAACAGCAGGATAAAGCCCTTCACTTGCTCGTTGTCGCGATAACACTAATGAAGCGGATAAATGAGAAAACGTATGTACGGCTGCAGGGTCAGTAAAGTCATCAGCGGGCACATAAACCGCCTGTATCGAGGTGATAGCCCCAGTCTTTGTATTCGCTATACGTTCTTCAAGTGCTGATAATTCTGTACCCAAGGTAGGTTGGTAACCCATTCTAGAAGGCATTTGGCCCATTAATCCAGATACTTCAGAGCCCGCTTGAATAAATCGGAAGATATTGTCGATTAACAATAATACGTCGCGATGTTCGTCATCCCTAAAATATTCAGCCATAGTCAGTGCACAATGACCTATTCTAAACCTGCTGCCTGGTGGTTCATTCATTTGCCCAAACAGCATCACCATATTGTTTAGTACACCTGCTTGTGCCATCTCACGGTATAACTCTTCACCTTCTCGGCAGCGTTCGCCAATACCACAAAAAATACTGACCCCCTTATGATGGCCAATCATGTTGTGGATCATCTCGGTTAATAAAACTGTTTTACCGACTCCAGCACCGCCAAACAAACCTGCTTTTCCGCCACGCTCAATTGGCGCCAATACGTCGACTATCTTTATGCCAGTAGTAAAAATTTCAGAACGAGTTGAACGTGCAATAAGTGGAGGAGGGGGCTGGTGCACGTTACGCCAAACGACACCTTCAGGCCTCGCACCTCCATCAATTGGATTGCCAAACACGTCGAACATACGAGACAAAATGTTTTTACCAACTGGTGCAACAAGTTGCTTTTCAGAGGATTCAACCAACATCCCCCTAGCTAATCCTTGAGTAGGAGTAAGGGCTATAGCCCGAACTGTATCTGCACTCAGTTGTGCCATGACTTCTAAAACAATATTTTTATCATTGGCATACAGTATTCCGTGGATATGCGGCAAATCCTTGGCAAACTTAACATCCACCACGCTGCCTCTGACGGATAACACTGAACCATTACAATATCCGTTATTGTTATTCATCGATTAACTCTCTATTTTCGTGCTTACATTATGATGGATAGACAGGTCATGTATTTGACCTTGATCAACTATTATTTTGTTATTTGTATAATGCTTATAGGTGATTTAAAAATAGCTTGTTGAATGGCTCTAGTAGTTTTGTGGGTGATAAGTCCAGCTTTTGGTGAACATGAATATTTATCGACTAAAACTCTTTAAAATTATATTTTTGTGACTCAACAATTAACTAAATAAAAGGCACGAATTATGAGTGAAATATTTGGTTCTAATGCTTATTCACCGGCTCAAATAGCAACACTGGTTGATACCATAGGTGTAAAAAAAGCAGCTATGCCTTTATTGTCTCAATTGATGTTAGGCCTGTTGGCTGGTGCTTTTATTGGCTTAGGGGCAATGTTATTTGTATTGGTTAAGTCAGATGCCACATTAAGTTTTGCCCACTCACAATTATTAGGCGGTTTGGCTTTCTGTCTGGGGTTAATTCTAGTTATTGTGGCGGGTGCAGAATTATTTACCGGCAATAATTTAATTGTGATGGCTTGGGCGGATAACAAAATTTCGTTATATGAGCTATTAAGAAATTGGACGATAGTTTGCACTGCAAATTTAATCGGAGCCGCGGGCATGGCAACCCTTGTTTTTTTATCAGGCCACCCATTAATGAATAATGGAGCAATAGCCGAACAGTATTTGCATATCGCTGCCGCCAAAACTGATTTATCAAATACGGCAATGATTTTTCGAGGGATATTATGTAACGTTTTAGTATGTTTGGCAGTTTGGATGACGATCGCCGGTAAAACCGTAACTGACAAAGTAATTGCGGTTATTTTTCCCATTACTGGATTTGTCGCCGCAGGATTTGAGCACAGCGTAGCAAATATGTATTTTTATCCCATGGCGTTGTTTATTCAGCATTTTTCTATCTTAGAAACTGTAGGAAGTCTTATTACTTTTTGGGATTTCATGCGTAATCTTTTGTTCGTCATCATCGGCAATCTTATTGGCGGAGCTGTTTTTGTGGGTTTGGTATACCACGTTATTTATCAGCGAAAAAACTAAGCGACTAAACATTTTTACAAAAAAGCAGCATAAGGTTGATACGTATCAAAATATTTTTATCCATAGATATTTTAATGAAGATTAATTGTTTAATAGATTGGCTGAATATTTATGGTGCAAAATCTGGTTAACAGCATTTGTCCTTTCTGCGGGGTGGGTTGTGGCATTGGTCTAGTAGCGACTGACAACAACATCATTTCGGTACACCCCCTGAACAAACATCCAATTAGCCAAGGAAAGTTGTGTGCTAAAGGTTGGAATACAGCTTTTGGCATAAGTCGTCATGGTCGATTAACACATCCTTTGATGAAAATTGATGGGAAATTTAGGGAGGTTAGTTGGCAACAAGCCCTTAGCCATATCGCTAAAAGTCTTAAAAAATTCATCAGCGAAAGTGGTCCACAGAGTGTTGGTGTTATAAGCAGCGCTAGAGCGACCAACGAAGACAACTATGCCGCACAAAAATTTGCCAGAGCAGTGTTAAAAACTAACAACATCGATCACTGTGCGCGTATTTGTCACAGCCCTTCAGTGGCGGGCCTAAAAAAGACATTAGGCTCAGGAGCAATGACAAACAGTATTGATGATGTAGGTAAAGCGGATGTGATATTTGTGATTGGTGCTGATCCTACTGAAAATCATGCGATTATTGGTGGGCAAATCATGCAAGCCAAGCTTAGTGGCGCCACACTTATTGTGGTTGACCCTCGGCAAACCCGCTTGGCCAAAGTTGCTGATTTACATCTGCAACTAAATATTGGTACCAATATCGCACTACTAAATGGCCTGCTGAATATCATTTTTAACCACAATTGGCAAAATGAGGACTTTATCAATCAACGCTGTGAAGGTTTTTCAGAACTCAAAGCCCATGTAGCCGAATACACCTTGGATAAAGTAGCAAAGATCACCGGTGTCAAAGGCGAAGATTTAGTAAAAGCCGCAAAATTATATAGCCAAGCGAATGCCAGTTTTCTCGCTTACGGAATGGGCATCACTCAATTCGTTAGCGGAACAAACAATGTTATAGCCGTATCAAACCTAGCACTAATATGCGGGCAAATTGGTCGTGAAGGAACGGGCATTAACCCACTGCGTGGACAAAACAACGTGCAAGGGGCATGTGATATGGGATGTCTGCCTAACGTATATCCTGATTATCAAAGTGCTATGGACCAGAAAGTCAGAGAAAAGTTTACTCAAGCATGGGGTACCGAAGTAGCCAATTTCCCAGGTCTCACATCGCTGGGCATGAGTCATCAAGCAAAAGATGGCCATTTTAAAGGATTACTCATTTTTGGTGAAGATCCGGTAGTAACCGATCCAGACCGAAATAAAGTGGCCGAAAGCTTTAAGGTAATGGACTTATTGGTGGTGATTGAATTGTCTATGACAGAAACAGCCAAGATGGCAGACATTGTGCTCCCCGCAGCCAGTTTTGCAGAAAAGCAAGGCACTTTTACGAACTGCGAACGCAGGGTTCAATTAATCAATAAAGCGGTTAATCCTCCTGGTGAAGCTAAAATAGATTGGCAAATTCTGAAGGAATTAGCGAAGGAAATGGGGGTGCCTGAATTAATGGATTGGAAAGACAGTGAAGAGGTTTTTCACGAAATGACTCAACTCACTCATTCTTTTAGTGGCATATCATATGCTGGTTTACAACAAAATAATGGTTTGCAATGGCCCTGTAATGAAGAACATCCAAATGGCAGTCGTTGTTTACATGCAAAAACGTTTCCCATAGGCAAAGGCAAACTTATACCGGTCGATCATGCTCCTACAGATGAGGTGCCAGACTCAGAATACCCATTTTGGTTTACCACTCAGCGATTACATTTCCATTATGGTTGTGGCTCTATGACGCGCAAATCTCCCTTATTAGAAAGAGAAACTCCCGATGGACTATTATTTATGCATCCACAAGATGCATTGGATTTAGGCTTAAAAAACCACCAAGGAGTGGCAGTATCATCAAGGCGTGGTTGTGTCGAAACTAGGGTTGAGATAAGTGACCAAGTTAGCCCAGGTTTATTAAGCATGCCTTATCATTTTAAAGAAGCGCCTTCTAACCTTTTGACTAACAATGCAATGGATCCTGGTACGGAAATGCCGGAACTTAAGGTATGTGCAGTCAAACTAGTCCCATTACCTGAAAATCAACCACCACGTTCCTCTGAATTAAGTGATGTAGGGATTGGGGAACAATATGCTTAATCATAGTTATTTACTTAAAGACTTAGACATTTTAAAACAACATCTCGCTAAGTTTTATTCGATGGTACAGATCGAAAAAGATGCCAATGGAGAGGAACGGTGGACCGATCAATCAGACCCAGATACCGTGGGGTTATTTGGTCATAAACACTTACCTTCAACTTCACCTAAAGGCTTCTTATTTGCTGAAAAAGAAGCACTTTACAAGTTTGATGGTGAAACCTTTGAATCCATTACACCGCAAGTTGTGCCAAAAGTACTATTTGGCGTTCAAGCCTGTGATTTAACGGCTATTGCCTACCAAGACAAGTTTTTTAAGCAAGACCCTTATTATCAAAAAAGGCGTGAAAATATTTTGTTGGTTGGGATCGACTGTGAGTCTCCGTGTACCAATGGGTTTTGTGCAGAAGTTAAAGCAGGCCCACATGTGAATGACAACACAGCGGATTTGGTGGTCAGTCGATTAACAGTAAATGGGTCAAATCAACTGGCTGAATGGCTAGTGATCGCTGAGACTGAAAAAGGTCAAAACAGTATTAAAGGTTTACCACTTGATAAAGCCCATAAAGCGCATTTTATTCTACGCAACAGGCTGTTAGACAAAATGCGTTCTGAGTTTGCAGATTATAGCTACATTAACAACGCCATAGAATATTTAAACGATAACGCCGTTCCTCAGCATCTCTGGGAAGAAATGAGTGTACGCTGTTTAAGTTGTTCGGGGTGTACTAATCTGTGCCCAACCTGTTCTTGTTACAGTACCTATGAAATTGCCGAGAAACAGCCCGACAATGTAATCTCTGAAACCAAAGCAGTAAAAACAGAAACCTTAAGAGTCTGGGATTCTTGCCTGTTTGAGGGGTTTCAACGAGAAGCCAGCGGTCATAATCCAGCTCAACAAGCAGCCCAAAGAGTGGAACGATTTTGGTTTCACAAATTTTCCGACGAATATCTTACTGAGTTTCAACGATATGGCTGTGTGGGCTGTGGCCGTTGCGAACAAACCTGTCCCGGCACCATTGGTGTTCATTCCGTCATGAAAAGGATAAACCAAGAATGTTGCAGCTAACGCCTCAAACCATCCGCATAGTGAATATTTATGATGATGGAACAAATGCCAAGCATTTTACCTTTGAACCAAAGGGATTTGTCCACGACAAACCTATAGGTATCGGTCAATTTTTTATGTTAACTTTACCTGGCGCGGGTCTCGCTCCTTTTACTTATACTTCTTTGCCTGATGAAAATGGGCGATTTAATGCGCTCATTAGAAAAGTAGGCCGCTTAACTGAGAACCTATTTTCCTTAAAAGAGGGAGATGTATTGGGATACAACGGTCCCCTTGGTAACGGTTGGCCGGTTGAGCAATTTGAAGATAAAAAAGTATTAATTGTAGCGGGCGGCTGCGGCTTAGCACCAGTAGCCACTACCATTGATTATTTGATCAATAATAACCGTGGCGAGTCAGTTACGTTGTTGTACGGTGCCCGTGACTTAGGATCACAGGTGCTGACAAAAGAAAGAGCCCGCTGGCAGACTAAGATAACACTATGTGAAACTCTAGAAGAGGGCGCTGATAATGCCCATTCTGGTTTGCCAACCCAACATTTGTTGCAAACAATAAAGGAATATGGCGGCCTTCCAAGTATTGTGCTGACTTGTGGCCCCGAAGTAATGATGAAGGCTGTTGCAAAAACATGTATAGACTCAGGTTTACAAAGCTCAGATGTTTGGATGTCAGTTGAACGCCGAATGCGTTGCGGGGTAGGGTTATGCGGCCATTGTTATGTGGCAAATAGTTATGCATGCAAACAAGGACCAGCATATCGCTACGATGACTATCTATCACTTAACAATAAAATGGTGTCGACTCAGCAACACCAAGGTGCTTTTCAGTATTGCTAAATTACCCAGATTTGAGATAAGCCATACCGTAAAGCACCCGCTATGTATAATGCAATGTTCTGCTGAATAGACACCCTAGAGTAATCGGTTGAGCCTTGCTTCTAATTGTTTGTTCTGTTTTTCTAGCTGCTGTTTTTGCTTCATTAGCTCAATCACCATCGCAATTGCAACCCAATCAATTTGTAATTGTTGATTGAGTTTAATGGCTTTTTTAATCCAGTGAGTACTTTCTAAATCAAATACCCATTCGGACAGCGTATCGCCCTCTAAAGGTTTTACGATACCGTATTCCACCACTTCAATTATTGCCTCTTGGCTTATGTCTGCGCTAAGGCATAGTTCATCTAAATGCATATGTAATGTGATATTTGTCATACTCAGTTGCTCCAATCTTGGCGCGGGTTAAAGTGTTCTACTTCGGCTAATTGCTCCCATAACCTTTTGCTTTCATTAGTGTTTGAAGGAGGAATTTCTATTTTAATCGTCGCCAATAAATCTCCTTGCGCCGATTTACTTTTAAGCCCTTTACCTTTTATTCGCAGTTTTTTACCAGATTGACTTTGCGCAGGTATGTTCAAATTGATTTTCCCGTTAAGTGTAGGGACTTCAACTTTGGTTCCAAGTGCCGCTTCCCATGGGGTAAGGGGTAGGGTTAACAGCAAATTAATGCCCTGTACGTCAAATATGGGATGAGGTACCAATCGAATATGTAGGAATAGGTCTCCATTTAAGTTGTTATTACCACTGGCAGTAGCTTGGCCGGGGGCACCTTGACCTTTTACCCTAATCCGTTCGCCATCAGCAATGCCAGCAGGGATTTTGACTTTTAGTGACTTTTTAATTTGTTTGGTTTGCTTACCATCAAAAACTGGCACATGAAACGCTAGATTTTTTGTCAGTCCAGACACTGACTCTTCAAGAAATATTGGGACTTCAATTTCAAAGTCTTGGCCTTTAAATTGGCTAGACTGTTGTTGTCGAGCATGGCTAAAGCCCTCTTGCCCACCGCCACCAAAAACTGAATTAAAAAAATCAGAAAAATCAGCTGAAGATCCAAAATCACCTGTTTGCCCTTGTCCGTTAGGCTGCCAGCCAGGAGGCGGCTTAAAACCTTGTTCTGCGCTTGAACCATAACGTTTCATTTCATCATACTCAGCTCGTTTAGTGTCGTCTTTTAACACCTCATAGGCTTCGGCTACTTGTTTAAATTTTTCTTCTGCACCGGCCTCTGCATTCATATCTGGATGAAACTTAAGCGCTAGTTTTCGATAGGCCTTTTTGATTTCCTTAAGGTCGGCATCTTCTTTGACGCCCAAAATTTCGTAATAGTCTTTAAATTCCATTAAGCGTTCCTTAGGTTAAATACGTAAGACTGGTAAACAACTGTCAACTGAAAAGAAAATTCAAGCTAAACATTTGGAAGAAGTTGTAGTGTATTTTGCAGTCTTCACAATAGTTCATTTTGATGTAGATCAAAATGAACTCTAAGTATTTGGGTAAAGTGCACAGCTCTTACAATAAAACTCAAGGTTTAATCAATGATATCAACGTCAATTTTTCCAGGGCGTTATGTGCAAGGCGACCAAGCACTTAATATTTTAGCGGATGAAGTAAAAAGACAAGGAAACAGTACACTGGTTATTGCTGATAAATTTGTGTTTGAACAAAGTAAAAGTACGATTGAACAAGCCTTAGGACAAGAAATTGAGTTTACCCTAGAGCCTTTTTCCGGGGAGTGTTGCGACGACGAAATCGACAGACTAGTTGAGCTTTTTGAAAATCATTCGGCGAATGTGATAATTGGCATAGGTGGCGGCAAAACTTTAGATACTGCCAAAGCGGTGAGTAATAAACAAAACTGCCCGATTATTATTGTGCCAACTATTGCCTCAACCGACGCTCCCTGCAGCGCCTTAGCAGTCATCTATAATAATGATGGTTCGTTTAAACGTTATGAAGTGTTGCCCCATAACCCCAATGTTGTATTAGTGGACACCAATATTATCACCCATGCCCCTGTTAGATTTTTGGTAGCAGGTATGGGGGATGCTTTTGCCACTTGGTTTGAAGCCGAAGATTGCCGGCTAAAACAAGGGGCGAATATGACCGGAAGAGTAGGCTGCATGAGCGCTTACGCCTTGGCAAAATTGTGTCACGAAACCCTTTTAGAATACGGACTATTAGCCAAACAAGCCTGTGAAAACAACATAGTTACCCCAGCGTTAGAACACATAGTCGAAGCCAATACTCTGTTGAGTGGGTTAGGTTTTGAGAGCGGAGGTTTAGCGGCCGCCCATGCTATTCATAATGGTCTAACCGCCATACCTAGCACACACAGTTATTATCATGGTGAAAAGGTCGCCATTGGATTACAAGCCATGATGTTTTTAACGGATAGACCCAGTGCTACCATCGAGTTAGTCTTCGATTTTTGTCAGTCAATAGGTTTACCCATCTGCCTTGCCGATATTGGAATGCATGAGCCTACTGACGAGGAATTAATGCAAGTTGCCACTAGAGCCTGTGCAACAGGAGAAACTATTCATAATGAACCTTATGAAATAACGCCAAGACGCGTCATGCATTGTCTCAAAGCCGCTGATTCAGAAGGGCGGCGTCGTAAATCGAATCTCTGCTGATGCTTGTGAGATGAGGTTTTGAGTTGTTAGGAGGGGCTGGTTTGAGCGAAAAGCAGACAAACAAGTTAATCATCTTAAGGACGGGAATTCCGACAAAGCCGTCATTAGCATTAAGCATTTTATTACTGTATTTGCTACTTAAACCCTTCAACATAAACTTCCTCTATCCGTCGACCATGTGCCACGAGCGGTCGTTGGGCTGCACTCAATACATTCTAATAATTAAGGGTTTCAAAACAAACCAGACAAAACCATCATCATCGATTATCACATCTTTATGAGAATAAAAAAAAGCATCAACCAAGCTGGAAAATGCTTCTTAATGATTATCGACAACATTGGGTTACATGGGTTTAATCAGGCATAACGTCGTCTATTATCAATTTTAATAAAGAAACTTACTTATTAAGATTGTTTCTTAAATCGACGTAATGCTAAGCCCATTAAGCCTAGAGCGAAGATGGCTAGGGTTGATGGTTCTGGTACTTGAACAAGAGACGTCAGGTAAAACCGGTCTAAGGTTAAGGTGCCATCGTATACTTGGGTTCTAGAATATCTATTATGCCTGAAGCTAATACTGTCATCCCTTTGGAAATTCCAGTCTAAAATACCGTTTACGATAGAACTGTTCCCAGCTTCATTAAAATCGATAGGAACCCTGTCATACAAGGTGCTATATGTATCACCATTGGTAAATACATTTCCTGCACCAATAAAGGACTCTGCTCTCAAATAAAAATTATCAGATGCAGTTAATCTGACAGTAGTATTATAAATAGGATTCAATAAGTTTTCGTACCTTACGACGAAATCTACAATACTGGACTGGTTAAAATTAGATAAACCAACTATATCAGTTTCTTCTATCCAAAAATCGTATGACAATTTATTGTTACCGGTTTCTGCAGTCATCACACCATGGTATTGAATAAGACCCGCTTGAGAACTTAGTGAGCTTAATAAGATAAAAATTGAGAGAATTGTTTTTAAGATTGGATACTTCACAAAAAGATTCCTTTTGTATTCCCTCTTCAATTATTCTCAGAGGTAATTGATAGCAATTAAGAAGCCCAATTAGGACTAATTTACTCCTGAGGTAAGGACTTCTGATTAATAATGACTCAGCACAGAAGGTGCTTAAGAATAATAAAAAGGAAGAGGCTACTGCCTATTACATCAAATCCAGCAAAAATCACGCCGTAATAATTTAATATATTAAAAACAACAAGTTAATAAACATTACTAAATTAAAAATATCAATTGTGTAAATAAACCCGACACAACAAATACTAATGGTATGAGTTAGATATCACACCTTATTATCAAAAAATGTGACTGCCTATGCAGGTGGTTGCGTTGTATAGGCGATGAATGCCTTAGCAATTGGGTAATTCGAGTGTGCTAATAGACCAAGCAATATAATAACCGACAGTCCGCTATCGTTAGAGTCAGTTAAAATGTGAAAAGTCACTGACTGTCCGGTGATCGCTCATTGCCGTCAGTTATGTATGATTAATCGGATGATTGTTTTTCGCTCAATATAGTCTGATAGTTTGAATTCTCTTACGTCCGCTTTAGGTCGATTTAAGCCTTTTCTAGACTAGAACCTTATGTCGGCTTTTGGCACAAAGTTCTCCGTCAGGGTTAACGCTCGACTGTCCGGTATTAGGCTCGAAGCAGCCTGTCAGACAACTTCTGTTCAATGACGCAATGGCTCCATTACAGCAACTCAATCTAGCTGAGTTAACTGTTCACTATGTGTCAGCCTCCATACCGATAAATACCGCAAGTACTAGATCCATTCACAAACCCTCTACAATAAAAACGTTTCATCACATACTTTACCGGCAAAGTAATACTGTAGATTTTTCAGTGTGGTAGCGGCGCTTTGTTGCAAAGACTCAACGGTAAAAAAGCCTTGATGAACGGTAATTAATACGTTGGGAAAAGTGGCTAGCCTTTGATAGGTATCATCTGAAATTGTTTCGCAAACTAAGTCTGTATTGGATAATTCAGACTCCATTTCATATACATCTAATCCAAGATAACCGATTTTGCCACTTTTTAATCCTGAAACAATGGCTTGAGTGTTAACCAATCCACCGCGAGAGGTATTGATTATCATCACTTGGACTTTCATGTTTTGCACAGCTGCATGGTCAATCATATGCTGCGAGTCTGCATTAAGTGGGCAATGTAAACTAATCACATCTGATTCTTTTATCAATTTGTCTAAACTAACGTATTGATGTCCCATGGCACTAATATCTTCAGAGGGGATAGGGTCACAACATAGTATTCGACAGCCAAAACCTGTGAGTATATCGACCAACCTTTTGCCTATGGCTCCGGTACCCACTATTCCGACGGTTTTACAGCGTAAATTAAAGCCTAACAAACCATCTAGTTCAAAATTGTTATCGAGGACTCTGCTAGACGCTTTTATGAGTTTGCGATTAAGCGCTAGGATAATCGCCACAGTGTGCTCTGCAACCGACTCAGCAGAGTAACTAGGTACTCTTGACACACCAATGCCCAATTTACGCGCTTGTTCAAGATCGATATTATTAAACCCTGCACACCTTAATGCCACATGATGGATATCAAAAGATTTAAGTGTTTTGAGAACAGATTCGTCAATCACATCGTTAACAAAAACAGATACGGCGTCAAAGGGCCTAGCTAGCTCAACAGTTTCAATATTAAGGCTACAATCCAAGAACTCTAATTCAAATCCAAAGTTATTATTTCGAGCACTTAAAAATTCCCGGTCATAGGGTTTACAGCTGAAAACACCGATTTTCATTTTGCAATCCTCAATAGAAATGGACGGTAGAAAGCCCTTGAATGAATGTCATGCTGTTATTTATTTAACAACACTATGGCTTTATTACTTTGGCAACCTTTCAAAAATTAATGAAACAGCTTGGTTAATTCTATCTTCAAGATTTTCGTAGGTTTTTTCGCTCACTTTGCCAATAGCAACGCCTTCCCACAATAGAAGATTATTTTTGTTATCGATTAGATCGACATTCAAAGTGCCTTCGGTGTATTGAGTGATCCGCTCGTCAAAAATTGGGTAGTCGCCCCATACACCATAGTCACGTCGATAGTGATAATAAAAAGCAGCTGAGGGCACAGTATCGATTTTGATTTTGTCTTTAACATAGACGTTAAAGTTTACTAATAGATGAGGCTCTTCGGCATACTTATAACCCTTGTTTAGCATTTCGGTTTTTATCGCTGACTTAATGTAACGGTGGGAAAGTGAGTCGTATTGATCAGCTTTAAGTGTTAATTGCGGATGAAAACCAAAGGTCTGGTAATTATTAAGTTGAGCCGATTGATCTAACATACTATGAATAATAGGCACAGACTGACACCCAATCATCAGGCTGGTCAACAGAAAAAGAAATACGCTTTGAATTGTAATTGGAATATTTTTGACCATAGCCGTTCTCCTAAAACTATTGTTTATAGATTCGCATAAATACTGTTATACAGTTGTACTTTGCGCTTTATTGGTAAGGCTAGTTTTGATGCAAGTCAAAGTAATTTAAGTTGTGAAAACTATTTTGAAGGTGGAACCTAGAAATTTAGGGCTGTAAAATTGTAATCACTAAACTGTTAAACCTGCTCAATGACATTCAGTACTCTTTTAATCAATGTGTTTTCTATAAAAGGCTTCTCAATGAAATCAATGGCCTTAGCTTGCATTGCACGAACAGCTACCGCCACTTCACTGCCTGATGACAAAACAATGGTAGGTAATCTAAGACCTAGATTATTAATATGCTCTAGCAACTCAATACCGTCCATTTGCGGTAAATTCACTTCAACTATTAGACAAGCTGCTCTGGTTCTTAATTTTGTTTTAAGAAAATCTTCGGCCGATTCAAATACCTCTACTGCCACACCATTTATTTCAAGTAGTTTAGTAAGTGAACGTTGTAAATCATGATCACCGTCTACTATGTACACAATAGGTTTGATTAACCGTTTATTAACTACATTAATTTGAGATTCCATTAAAGGCCTAGATAACACTGTATTTAACACTTATTAATTGATCAGTTATGGAATGTAATTATCAGTCTTTAGGAAGGTATACAGCAATAAGCATTTATACGTAAATTTAGGGTGTTTATTCAGCAGGTGAGGCATCCACTACAATTTTAACCAGCTCAGCGAGTGATTTGACCTCCATTTTATCCATTACGTGTGCTCGATGGATTTCTACTGTTCTTTGGCTGAGATGAAGCTCAATGGCAATAACCTTGTTGGCTTTACCCGACACTACCGCCTCAAGAATTTGAGTTTCTCTTTTGGTTAATAACGCCAATTTAGAATGAGTTTGTTGGACTTTTTTAGTTTGTTTTTGAGTTTTAAGATTTATTTGCAGGGCTTTTTGAATGGCGTCTATTAATTGCTGCTCTCTGTAAGGTTTCTGAATAAACTCGACCGCACCTTGTTTCATCGCCTCAACTGCAGTGGGAATATCACCATGACCAGTAACAAAAATAATCGGCATACTACAGCCTAATTCTTCAAGCCTATGTTGGCATTCTATTCCGCTAATAACCGGCATTCGCATATCCAAGACTATACAACCATTGTGTTTATCGAAATCAGGTTCGTTGTATGCATTTAAAAAAACTTGGGCATCCTTATAACAAGTGTTTAACTGTCCAATACTATCTAACAACATGCCAACAGCGTCTAAAACGGCTTCATCATCATCCACTACATGTACCATAGGCGGTGATAGTGAACTTTCTGATTGGTTGTTTTGCATACTATTTCTCGATTTCTAATTGGTTAATGATATTTGCAGGTAAACTAAAAGAGAATACACAGCCCGATGGTTGACTAGGGGCAAAATATATTCTTCCACCATGCGCATGAATGATAGTTTGACTTACTGGTAAGCCCATCCCCATACCTGACTCTTTAGTGGTAAAAAATGGGTTAAATATATTGTTGCTGGACTCCTCATCTAAACCGTGTCCACTATCAATAACCGACACCTCTATTATGTCATCTGACAACCACTGGCTATAAATACGCAGTGGTGCACCTTTTAAGTGCTCCATGGCATCTATGCCGTTACGTATCATGTTTAGTAACACTTGTTGAATTTGCACTGGGTCAGCTGACAAATTTGGTTTCTTATCAAGGCTTAATTCTAATATAACTTCATGGTCAAGAATACGCGTATCGACTTTTGCTAAATTAACGGTCTCAAGTATTAGACTATTCAGATCTACTGATTCCCGTTGTGCTACTCGTTTTTTTACAAATGTTCTGAGCCGATCAATTACATCGCTGGCGCGAATGGCTTGGTCACATATCTTATCCAATGCTGTGACTACCTTTAGTGTATTGTCTTGGGTAGTTGATTGTAAAAGTCGTTTAGACGCTTGGGCATAGCTAGATATAGCTGAAAGAGGTTGATTCATTTCGTGAGCAATGCCAGCAGCCAATTCTCCCATCGAACTTAATCTTGATACATGGGTTAATCGTTCTCTGCTTTGCTGTGCTTCAATCCTATTTTTTTCTTGTTCAGAAATATCTCGAATAATACCAACAAACTGTTTATGGCTAGACTCTTTCACTTCGCCAACACTCAGGAATATGGGGAATTCTTCGCCATTGGATTTTTTGCCTTTAACATTCCTACCTTTACCAATGATTTTTGTTTCGCCAGTAGCCAAGTAAGAAGATAGATATCCATCATGCTCTTCTCTATAAGGTGCAGGCATTAACATTTTAATGTTTTTACCCAGCACTTCTTGCGTTGTGTATAAAAACATCTTTTGAGCTGCTGAGTTAAACAGCTCAATATTGCCTTTCCCATTGATCACAATTAAAGCGTCAACTGCAGCATCAAGTAGAGCATTCAACTTGGCATTAGCATCTTTTATGGGAGTTTGCTGGTGAGTACTTTCGTTCAACGTTTTGTTTACTATTGGCATATCAAGCTCTTCCATTAAGCACTTCCTATTTTGCACAAAGCATAGGTATTTTCCGAAACAATTTACGCGATAGTTCGGATAGCGAAACCAGTTGCTAACGATATATTATTTAACTCGAAAGTAACAGTGGCAGCTCGACAATTTAGTTTTATGTCAGTTGATAATCCTTATGGTAAACAAACCCTAAAGAGGTGTAATTAACATGAAAACTATCTCTCAACCGCAAAATGACTATTACAACGCTACAGTATTATTAGACTCCTGTATGAGTAGTCTAAACTCTTCAAATATATCAAAGCAGCGTGATTCACATCGCGTTTTTCATCGTAGAGATAGTTTATTTTCTGTAGGCGACCATTTCGAAGGTATTTACGTTTTGCGGTCAGGATCGGCGAAATCATTTATTACTTCTAGAGATGGTGAAGAGCACATTACAAAATTTTATTATCCAGGAGATATGTTAGGAATAGATGGATTTGATGGTTATATGCATACCCAAACCATACGATTTCTTGAAACCAGTAGTGTCTGTTTAATCAAAGAATCTCAGGTTAGTAATTTGATGCAAACAAGCGCAGATTTTCGTAAGACTTTATTACAATCAATGTCCCGTACCTTAGCCAGCGACAGCGCTATGATGATGTGTTTAAGCAGTTGTTCAAGTGAACAAAAAGTAGCAAGGTTTTTACTGGATTTATCCACAGTTTTTTCTGAAAGAAACCTCTCCGGAAGTGAATTTATGTTGAGCATGACTCGTACCGACATTGCCAATTATTTAGGTATGGCAATAGAAACTGTTAGCCGTGTGTTTGCTAGCTTTCAACAGAGAAATATTATTTCTGTAAAATTGCGCCATTTGTCTATTTTGGACTTCACTGCATTAAACAACTGCGTAACCATTGAAATATGCTCACAAACAGTAGAAAAAAGCTCGAACCTAAAAAAAATAAATCAAGCAATGAATTAATCTGCTAGCAAACCCTTCTAGCATAAAGATTACGACAAAATAATTAGTAACATTTATAACTTATTGGGATCCAAAATATGAAACAGTATGAACGTATAGTAGCGGCAATTGATGTCTATTCTGAATATGACCATGTGCTCAAAAGGGCGTTAAGTATTGCCAATAATGCCAGTCAGCTAAGTGTTGTTTTTGTAACTTTACCGACTACTTATTTTCAACCCTATATCAGCGAAGTAGGGGGAGATTATGTTGCAGAAATACAGAAACAAGCAAAAACTCGCTTAGAAGACATAGCCAGCAAAAATGATATACCTAGCGATCAAGTACATATTCCTGTTGGCAATGCAGCTGAAGAAATTCATACATTAGCTAATGATATTAATGCTGATCTTATTGTTATCGGCACGCATGGCCGAAGTGGTCTTAAACTATTGTTAGGATCCACAGCTAATTCTGTTTTGCATGGTGCAAAGCAAGATGTGTTAGCAGTTAGAGTCTAAAATCAATCGAATAGGGGGCATGGCTAGGTTATGCCCCTATTCAATGCTGTATATAGGTTAATCTTGTAACCCTAATTTTCTAAGTATCGTCATCATTGGACACCATTTTGTAAAACTTGACTGAATTAAATTTGCCGCAATAAATACAGTAAAAAACACCCAGTTAGGATGTACATAATATGTCAAGCCTAACGAGACCAAGATCATCACCCCAGCTACCAACCTTAAAGCTTGATTAACGTTCATTTTATACCTCACTTAACATTAGATAATTCTAATATTAGACAAATCTAATATAATGATTATAATATAGCAAGTGTAAATTATATCGGAGCTACTAAAATTGGATCTAGATCAAATAAAAGACAATGCTTCTGAGGCAGAATCATTTTTAAAGATGTTAGCCAATAAAAACAGGCTAATGATTTTATGTAGCTTAGTTGACAAAGAATGTTCGGTCACCGAGTTAAATCAATCTGTACCTCTTACTCAATCTGCATTGTCACAGCATTTAGCGTCTTTGAGAAAAGCTGGTTTGGTATCTACTAGGCGCCAAGCACAAACCATTTATTACTCGGTGACAGACGTCAGAGTCAAACAAATAGTAGAGAAAATGTATGAATTCTTTTGTGGTAATGAATAGTTGAACAATATGAAACAACATCCAATAGATAGACTCGTCGCCTACTCTTTAAAAGGAGGGTTTCCGCAATTTGTTTTTGTTATTGCTTTGCTCTTAGGCGCGATTGCATTGACATATACACCACGTGAGGAAGAGCCACAAATAGTCGTGCCTATGATTGATGTGTGGGTGGATGTACCTAATTTATCTGCTCGTCAGGTTGAACGACAAGTCACTGTTCCTCTGGAAAAGCTCATTAAGCAAGTACCGGGTATTGAGCATATATACTCTGCATCCCATGATGGAGGACTTAGCGTCACTCTGCGATTTGAGGTAGGCGAAGACAGAGAGCGGGCGTTACTCAATACCTACAATAAACTTCACTCCAATCAAGATAAGATCCCTGAAGTAGCTGCTAATTGGATTGTTAAACCCATTGAAGTAGACGACGTAGCGATATTGATGGTTGGGTTATATAGCACGTCACCTGATCTGTATTCTGATTATGAACTGCGTCGAATGGCACAAGAAGTGTCAACTGTTATTCAAAGTTTACCTAATACTAGCGAAGTTAATGTGGTTGGTGGCCGCTCTAGATCGATACAGGTCTTATTAGACTTACAAGCATTAGCCGCTCGCCAAACCAGCCTCACTAACGTTGTAAATGCGTTGGTGTTATCCAACCAACTTTCCAGACATGCTGAATTATCAATGGGGCAAAAGACCATAGTGATTGAGTCTGGAGATGTCATCCGTGATCTACAAGCCTTAAATAATGTTGTGGTCAACGTCATCAATGGAAAAATGGTAATGCTTAAAGACATTGCTGAAATTATAGATGGCCCATCTGAACCACAAAGTTATCAGTGGTTAGAGTTTGCAAGTGCAGCAAATAGTCCACTTCAAGACAAATACCCCATGGTTACGATTAGCGTTGCCAAACAAAAGGGGAGTAATGCCGTAACAGTTGCAGATGATGTTATGCAGAAGATGGAAGAGCTTCAAACACAATTATTACCTGCTGAGGTTCACTACGAATACCTTAGAAATTACGGTCAAACCGCGAATGAAAAAGTTAATAATCTAACCTCTAGTTTGGCTTTTGCAGTCTTTACCGTGGTCGTGTTTATTGGGGTGTTTTTAGGGTGGCGTCAAGCTATTGTAGTGGCCTTGGCAGTGCCTATTTGTTATGGACTAACCTTAATGTTGGACTTGGCTTTTGGCTACACCATTAACAGGGTCACGCTGTTTGCGTTAATTCTTTCACTTGGATTATTGGTAGATGATCCAATCACAGGAATTGATAATATCACCCGTTTTTTGGGTAATAAAAACGACAGCAAGAAAAATAATATTATTAATGCCATGTCAGAAATACGTCCGGCGCTAATTATGTCGACTATTACCATTATATTGGCTTTTGTGCCTTTGGCATTTATCACTGGCATGATGGGTCCCTATATGGCACCTATGGCGTTTAATGTGCCTGTAAGTGTAGTTATTTCAACCTTTGTAGCCTTTGCTATTACGCCTTGGTTAGCGGCTAAACTTTTAAAACCATCGACCACACCAGTAGCCGAAAAAACTAACGGCCTATATTCTCGTTTGTTGAATCCACTAATAGCTAAAAAACGCACTAGCAAATTGGGCCTTTGGATAGTGTTAGTTTTGTTCATTGTATCTTGTGCACTACCGTTAATGAGAAGTGTGCCACTTAAACTACTGCCGTTTGATAACAAAAATGAGATACAAGTATTAGTTGATATGCCAGAAGGTTCGTCACTCGAACAAACAGCAGCAAAAATTGAGGAGGTGATACAAAAGATTAAATTATTGCCAGAAATTAAGGCTATTGCCAGTTATATAGGCCAGCCATCACCCATAGATTTTAATGGGATGGTTCGCCAGCATTATCTACGTCAAGCTCCAAATTTAGCTGAGCTAAGAGTGACTTTATTGGATAAAACAGAAAGGGAGCATCAATCCCACAGTATTGTTTTGCGTCTTAGAAAATTGCTTGACCCCTTGCAACAAGAAAATTTGTCATTAAAAGTGATCGAAGTTCCACCCGGGCCACCCGTATTGAGTACCTTTGTCGCTGAGATTTATGCAGACCCTTTTGTTAGTCCTGAAATACATCAAGCTGCTGTACTTGGTCTAATGACTCGTCTTAAAACTGAAGCCCATGTTGTTGAAATTGATTCAAGTATCACCAGCGAGCAACTAATCTGGCGTTTTATTACTGATAAACAAAAAGCCGCGCTGTCAGGTATATCAACTGTTGATATAAATAATGCACTGGCGGTAGCTATAGATTCTAAGAGAGCAGGCACCTATCAGGTCGAAAGCGATGCATCGCCAGTACCAATTGAAGTAAAACTGGCTTTTAAAAACAGACAAGCACTGACCGATATCTTATCTTTACAGGTGTTAGGACAAAACGGTATTGCCCAACAAGATAATGGTCTTGGGTTAGAGTCATCGCCACAATCACTGGTAAGCCTTGCCGAATTGGGGGAGTGGCAACAAACCGCCGTTTCGCAACCTATATTACACAAGGATTTGCTGCCAGTGATTTACGTCACAGCAGAGTTATCTGGACGCACACCAGCAGAAGTGATTGCAGATCTTAACGCTGACCTTATCACACCAGAAAGTGATCAATCGAATGGTACTAATGATTGGGAAAATCGGACTTATTTACAATCTGGTGGCGGTGAACCATGGGCGTTACCCCAGGGCACGTTTTATTCATTTTCAGGTGAAGGGGAGTGGAAAATAACCATAGATGTGTTCAGGGATATGGGCATTGCTTTTGCGTTCGCATTAGTCGCCATATTTTTTCTTTTGAAAATACAAACATCTAGTTCAGCATTGGCATTAATAATTATGTCAGCCATACCACTAACTATCATTGGCATTATGCCAGGATTTTGGCTGCTGAATCAATTTGGCGAACGAACCGTAGCCGGTGCGCCTGACCCCATATTATTCACCGCAACCGCTATGATAGGCATGATTGCTTTGGCTGGCATAGTAGTCAGAAACTCACTAATTTTAGTCGAGTTCATCACTCTAGCCAGAGCCAAAGGCATGAATATCAAGCAAGCATTATTAGCCGCTGGAGAGGTACGTATGCGACCCGTTTTACTCACGGCAGGTACTACTATGTTAGGTAATTTAGTGATTACCTTAGATCCGGTTTTTAGTGGTCTAGCATTGGCAATTATCTTTGGCATCATCGCTTCAACGCTTTTTTCATTATTTGTAGTACCTATTGTGTATTACCTAGTGTTTGAAGATACCCCGCAAGAACAGTTAGAGGAACAAACGTTATGAGTATTAAGAAATGGGCAATCCCACTATTGGCTGTCGCTGGGTTATTAATTGTTGTTGCTTGGATGGCAGGCATGTTTACTAGTCAAGTTGCTCCAGGCTTATTAGAGCGCCCAGAGGACAAGGTATTATCTAGTTTTACGGTTAACCTCAGTACTAAACCAAAAGTAGAAACCATCCCTGCTGGTATTAAGGCCAGAGAAGCCACATTGGTATCGAGTCAAATTTTAGCGCGGATTGAACAAATACATATGAGAGCTGGGGATGTTGTAGCAAAAGGTCAGTTGCTGGTTACCCTGGAAAGTGCTGGACTAAAAGCGCAATTGGCGCAAGCCATGGCTTTGGAAGAAGCCTCTCAAGCTTCGCTAACAGAAGCTCAAGAAACTCTTGAAAGAACACAAACACTTAAACAGAAAGGTTTGGTTTCACAAAGTGTGCTTGATAATGCTATTGCTACTTTTCGGCGCTTTGGGTCGGAGGTTATGGCGGCTAAGCAGCGGAATCAAGCGGCACAAACTGCTCTTGAATATAGCACTATCACTTCTCCTTTTTCAGGGGTGGTAGTAGAGAGAGCCGCAGAGCCAGGTAACATGGCATCACCTGGGCAACTACTTTTGTCTTTGTATGATCCACTGACCCTACAAATTGAAGCGGACGTACGTGAATCATTGGCTACTCACCTAGAAATTGGTCGTAAAATAACGGTTCAAATTGATTCAATAGGTAAAAATATTGATGCCACAATAGTAGAGATTGTACCTGCCGCTGACCCTAATGCTCGTTCCTTTTTAGTCAAAGCAGGTATCGAATTTAATCCACATTTAAAACCAGGTATGTTTGCCAGAATGTTAATAGAAGATGGGACTAAGGAATTATTGTCTGTCCCTGAGGATTATGTAAAAAGTTACGGCCAACTGGATATGGTTTGGCTATTAAAAGACGGACATTTAAGCCGACGTTTTGTGCGATTAGGCAAAGCACAACTAAACCAAGTGGAAATTGTTTCAGGTCTTAACGCTGGTGACACTTTGGCTTTAAGCAACAATTAAATCAGAATTCAACTTTAAGGAATTTATTATGCTAAAAACACTTCAGCTGCTGTCACAGCAAGCAACCCAAAATGTACAACTTATTACTGCTAAAAAAGCAGCGCAAGACATAGATAAAAACAAGGGTTTACTGATAGACGTGCGAGAGCCTGCCGAACATAGCGCATCACCAGCTGTAGGCGCTATCAATATACCTAGGGGAGTATTGGAAATGAAAATGTTAGAAATCGAAAAAGACCCCGAACGCCCGATATATTTGCATTGTGCATCTTCGCTGCGTGCTGTTTTATCGGCTGAACAATTAGCTAGAATTGGCTTTACAAATGTTAGCGTTATCAGCTGTAAAATGGACGAAATACACAAGATGCATCAGTATTGTGATTAACGATTAAACATCACTTGGTATGCTGTTAGGCGTTACAAAATTTCGCCCTTATCGGCATACCACTTATTGATGCTTAGCCATATATCCTCGGCTGTTTCCGCATACCAGAACAGGTCTCGATCTTCAGCATCGATAACTCCTTCATCAATTAGAAAATCAATATTCATCGCTTTTTCCCAAAAAGATTGACCGACCAACACTACCGGCATGGGCGCAATTTTACGGGTTTGAATTAATGTTAAGGTCTCAAACACTTCGTCTAAGGTGCCATATCCCCCAGGAAAGGCCACTAAGGCTCTAGCCCTAAGCACAAAATGTAATTTACGTAGGGCAAAATAGTGAAATTGCACACAAAGTTCTGGTGTTACATATGGATTTGGGAATTGTTCGTTTGGCAGGGTTATATTCAGTCCGATGGTTTCAGCTTGTACTTCTGCAGCACCTCGATTAGCCGCTTCCATAATGCCTGGACCACCACCTGTCATCACCACCAAACGAGAGTCTTCTGGACCATTACCTGATATACCAACTATGCCTGCAAACTCACGCGCAACTTGATAATATTGACTTTTAATCAGAATACGTTTGGCAATGGCCAATTTTTTTAATAACCTTTTATCCTGCGGTTTTTGTTCAAGCTTTTTACTTAAACTATCTATTTTATTTTGTGCTGAAATTGGCTCGACTATTCGAGTACTGCCAAATACCACAATAGTGTGCTCAATCCCATGTTTATTGAATATCACTTGTGGTTTCAGGTAATCCAACTGCAACCTGATGCCTCTTGCGTTTGGGCCTTTTAAAAAATCAATATCCTCGATCGCTGGAACGTGACAGCTACTGTCCAATATCGCTTCGAGCTTGTTTGCAATGGTTGGATCTTCGCTAAGAGGTTTAGGCTTTTGCCAAGGCAATGCCTCTTTGCGTTTGAGTGGGTGTGCGGGTTTGGGAATTGACAATAGGCGCTTTTTTTTCGGCATATGGAGTGTTTTATGTAAAATGCTAATGGCCTTATCATAGCGCTTTGCTAAGTGCTAAATCCATGCTTATAAAGACAAATATACGATCTGTATCAAGATCTTGTAATTATAAAGCTTATACACTTTGTATAAATTTATAACTACAGAGCCTTAATATGGCAATAATTCGTAGGATTATTCTGGATGTTCTCAAGCCACATCAACCTAACGCTACTGAATTTGCTATGGTTTTGGCAGATTTAGGAAAGCAATATGAAGTTCATTTAGCTGTGATTGAAGTGGATGAAAATACTGAAACGGTGCAACTTGAAGTGAATGCCCCGTGTATCGACTTTGAACTAGTACAAGCAGCGATTATCGATATGGGAGCGTCGTTACATAGCATTGATGAAGTAGACGCTATTAGCCAGCAAGATTAATTGACTAGTTACATGAATATAAAAGGTTTAGTAGAGCTTACCCATTCTCAAGGCATTATTAGACGTTACTTTATCGTTAATGGCTTTGATGGCGCATTGACAATGTTAGGTCTGATATTAGGTTTTTTATTCAGCAGTCCTACTGAAATAGACAATATTATTAATGTTTGTATAGGAGCTGCAATCGCTTTATGCGTGAGTGGTATTAGTAGTGCCTATGTGAGCGAAAGCGCAGAACGTAAATACGTTCTTAATAAACTTGAACAATCTATGATCACCGATTTAAGTCAAACAACTCACGCTCATGCGGCACGCACAGTTCCTATCATAATTGCCTTAGTTAATGGACTTGCTCCATTTATAATTTCGTTGTTTATCTTGCTACCTCTATGGCTTTATAAAAGTGGTATGACGTTACCAATATCTCCACTTTTGATGTCTGTATTTATTGCTATGACTATCATCTTTTTACTTGGTGTGTTTCTGAGTCGCGTTTCAGGTATATCTTGGTGGCTAAGTGGTTTAAGAACACTTTTGGTAGGGATATTAACCGCAGTGCTGATTTTTGTATTTGTGGGGTATTAGAGTGGAGAAGCATTACTATCAGCTAGATATTAAAACTGCCTTAAGTAAGCTTGAAACTTCAGTTGAAGGCTTATCTAGCGAGCAGGCACTACTGCTTCTGCAGAAAAATGGTCCTAACGTTATTCCTTCCAAAAAAATGCAATCTATCTGGCAATTGTTTTTTAAACAGTTTGCTGATTTTATGATAATTGTATTGTTAATTGCTGCTTTTGTTTCGGGGCTGGTTGGCGAATTAATTGATAGTGTTGCGATAGTTATTATTTTGTTACTTAATTCAGTTTTTGGCACTGTTCAAGAGTTTAGAGCACAGCGATCCCTAGAGGCATTGCAAAAAATGGCATCTCCATCTGCGACCGTGTTGCGTGATGGGCAAGCCGTGACCTTGTCTGCAGATAAATTGGTGGTAGGTGATATTGTATTACTAGAAGCAGGTAATATCGTGCCTGCGGATATACGTTTGATTGATGTTGAAGAATTACAAGTGAACGAATCTTCAATTACTGGAGAATCACAAGCGGTTATCAAACAGAAAACAAAATTAAAAGACAATAATCTATTTATTGGAGACAGGACCAACAGCGTTTTTAAAGCTAGCATGATAACCAGTGGAAGAGCATCAGGGGTGGTATTTGCAACTGGCCTAAATACCGAAATAGGCCTAATTGCTAAGCTATTAAAGCAGGAAGACGACACAAAGACACCCTTACAGATAAGACTAGCTAAGTTTGGCCGCTTCCTTGCCTTCGCTATATTATTTATCTGTGTACTATTGTTTGTTGTTGGAGTACTTCAGGGCCAACCAATACTACTAATGTTTTTGACCTCAGTTAGTTTAGCCGTTGCGGCAATACCAGAAGCGTTACCTGCGGTAATTACGATTTCTCTTGCATTGGGGGCTCGCAAGTTACTAAAGCAACAGGCTTTAGTACGTAATTTACCAGCAGTCGAGACCTTGGGCTCCGTGACTTATATTTGTACCGACAAGACTGGCACTTTAACCCAAAATATAATGTCAGTTGAACAAGTACTAGTAGGACAACAACAGTCTAGCCAATTGTCCAAAGAATGTGTTCAGCTGGAGCAAACATTTGGCCAAGCTCTGGCAATAAGTAATGATGTAATACAAAAGGATGGCATACCTTTCGGTGACCCCACAGAGTTGGCTTTATTTGAATTTGCAAAGCAAAGTGGTTTTGACAAAGAACTGATAATAAAAGATATGCCTCGACAAGCCGCTATCACATTTGATAGTGAACGAAAGCTAATGACAACATTGCATGGTAATTTCTCTGAGGTCATAGCTTATGTCAAAGGCGCAACAGAAAAAGTGCTAGAAAATTGTGTGAAAACACAACAAGGCAACGAGCAAATAGATATAGACAAGAATCAGATTTTAGCTGAAGCGGAACGGCTAGCAAATGATGGTTATCGTGTATTGGCGCTGGCCAAACGTAACTTTGAGTCAATGCCTGAACACATAGATGCAGACACTATTGAGCAAAGGTTGTGCTTTTTAGGTTTGGTAGCGCTAACCGATCCACTTCGAACCGAAGTGCCCCAAGCTATGGCAGATTGTATATCTGCCGGCATTACCCCAGTTATTATAACTGGAGATCATAGAGGAACAGCCTTAGCAATTGCCAAACGTTTAAATATCGCAAATGGCGAACCCAAGATGTTAGATGGTGGGGAACTCGCACGTATACCTGAGCAAGAATTAATAAAAGAACTCAGTTCAGTACAACTTTTTTCTAGGGTGTCGCCATTACAAAAATTAACCATTGTTAAAGCGCTGCAAGAAAACAATCAGTTTGTAGCAATGACAGGGGATGGGGTAAATGATGCACCAGCATTACAGCGCGCAAATATAGGCATTGCAATGGGCCGAACAGGCACTGATGTTGCGCGTGGGGCGTCAGACATGGTGTTATTAGATGATGACTTTTCAACCATAGTCCGTTCAGTTAAAGCGGGGCGCAGAATATTCGATAACATTAGAAAATTCATAAAATATACAATGAGTTCAAATTCTGGGGAAATCTGGACCCTTTTTCTAGCCCCATTTTGTGGACTACCGATCCCTCTGTTACCAATACACATATTGTGGATAAACCTTGTGACTGATGGTTTGCCTGGATTGGCTTTAAGTGCTGAGCCTGCCGAGCGGGATATTATGCGCCGACCTCCACGCCCGGTAGGAGAGAGCTTTTTCACCCATGGTATGTGGCAGCATATTTTATGGGTTGGATTAGCGGTTGGGGGCATCTCAATTGCAATGTTAGCCTGGACCATTGAACGAAATGTCAACTATTGGCAAACCTCAGTTTTTACCGTTTTGGTTTTTTGTCAATTGTTTCATTCATTGGCTGTACGCAGTGAATCAGAGTCTATCTTTACAATAGGCTTAATCAGTAATAAACCCATGTTTTCTGCTATAGCTATGACTGTATTACTGCAATTAATGGTTGTTTATACCCCAGCCTTTAATCACATTCTGCATACCCAGCCCTTACCGCTAAATGAGTTATTTATTTGTATCGCGGTTTCTTCTGTTATTTTATGGGCTGTAGAAGGTGAAAAACTGCTAATAAGAAAAGGGATTTTGTACAACAACAGATAAACGCTTAAAAATAATTTATTCATTTTACAAAGCGACTTTGCGTTTCTAATTTTGATACAGATCAAAGCTGCTTTTCCTTGTTTGGTTAGCCTTCGTTATACGAGTTAGCAAATTGGGATCAGCATGGACTATGTAACGATTGAAAAAAAGCTAAGCAACCAAGATAAACCACCTAATATGCTTGGGTATCAACATAGTGTTAGCCATTTTGATTGGGAGCAGGCCAATAGTTTAATTAAGGGTTATAAAAACGGAATCAATATTGGTTATGAAGCCGTTGACCGTCATGTTGAAGAGGGGTACGGCGAGCAAACAGCATTAATTTTTCTTGGCAAAAACAATCAAAGACAACTTTACTCCTATCAACAGTTACAAAAAAGCAGCAATCGTTTTGCCAATTTATTAAAAAGCCTGCAAGTTCAGAAGGGGCACTTACTATGCAGTTTGACTGATAGAAGTCCAATCCTATATAGCGCTATTATTGGTTGTTTTAAATCTGGCGTGGTGTTCAGTCCTTTGTTTTCCGCTTTTGGACCGGAGCCGATAAAATCTAGAATGGAAATTGGCGGAGCTAGAGTATTACTCACAAGTGCACGGCTTTATCAAAAGAAAATAGCGCCTTGGCACCATGAATGTAAATCATTAAGACAGGTATTACTTTATGACTGCAAAGGTCAATGCCCTCCGGGCTGTATAGACTTAGACCAAGTATTAAGTCAACAAAGTGACAACTACCAAATAAACAAAACCACTGCTTTAGATACTGCACTGTTACATTTCACCAGTGGCACAACTGGTGAGCCTAAAGGCGTAGTGCATGTGCATGAAGCGGTTATTTATCATAAGTATTCAGGTTTTTGTGCGTTGGATATTCATCCTCAAGATATCTATTGGTGCACCGCCGACCCAGGATGGGTGACGGGTATTTCGTACGGGGTTATTTCACCACTTTGTAACCGAGCCACCCTTGTTATAGATAATGCTGAATTTGACCCTGTTCGTTGGTACAGCATTTTACAACAAGAAAAAGTCAATATTTGGTATACCGCTCCTACAGCAATCCGGATGTTAATGAAGTCGGGTAATGAAATGAGCCAGCAATATGATTTATCAGCGTTGCGATTATTGGCCAGTGTAGGAGAGCCACTTAATCCAGAAGCTGTAGTTTGGAGCCAGAAGTACCTTGGCAAACCCTTTCATGATAACTGGTGGCAGACTGAAACTGGAGGGATCATGCTAGCCAACTTCATTGGCGAAAATGTAAAACCGGGTTCTATGGGTAGACCATTACCCGGGATCAAAGCGGGTATTTTAAAAACAGATAAGCTAGGCAACATAGTAGAGGTAACAACACCTGGAGAGTCTGGTGAGCTAGCATTTAAGCAGGGCTGGCCTTCAATGTTCCGAGATTACCTGTTTCAAACTAAACGTTATCAGAGTTGTTTTAAGGATGATTGGTATCTAAGTGGAGATTTGGCGTATCAAGATGATGACGGGTATTTTTGGTTTATTGGACGCAATTCAGACTTAATCAAATCGGCCGGTCATTTAATTGGTCCGTTTGAGGTAGAAAGCGCATTAGTTGAGCACCCCGCGGTAGTCGAAGCTGCAGTGATTGGCATACCAGACTCAGTAGCTGGAGAAATTGTTAAAGCGTTTATATCTATAAAACCTGGTTTCGATCCGAATGATGCTTTGCTTAAAAGTGTCATGGCTCACGCCCGCAAGAAATTAGGGGCAACGTTAGCTCCAAGAGAAATTTGTATCAAAAAAAACCTACCCAAAACGAGAAGTGGAAAAATCATGCGCAGATTGTTGAAGGCTCGTGAACTTGGTTTACCTGAAGGTGATATTTCTACTTTAGAAAGTGACGAAAACGAGATTGTTAATTCTAACAATGAAACTTAGCCTAATTAAGAAATAAAACTATGAATACAGATAACAATAAAGTCCATATGGATATTGCACATCTGAAACTTTTGTTCAAAAAAATGCTGCGAATAAGGCGTTTCGAAGAAAAATGTGCAGAACTCTATACTCAAGAAAAAATCCGTGGTTTTTTACATCTCTATATAGGAGAAGAAGCTGTTGCTGTAGGTGTGATGCAAGCATTATCAACTAATGATGCAGTATTCGCCACATACCGAGAACATGGCCATGCTTTGGCTAGAGGTTTAAGTATGAATAAAGTCATGGCTGAAATGTTTGGAAAAGTAACTGGCAGCAGTCGCGGAAGAGGCGGCTCAATGCATATATTCGATGTAGAAAAACGATTTTATGGTGGAAATGCAATAGTAGCAGGCGCTTTACCATTAGCAGTTGGCCTAGCCTTAGCCAACAAGATGCAGAAAAAACAGGACGTTGTGGTGTGCTTTTTTGGTGAAGGTGCTGTTGCAGAAGGGGAGTTTCACGAGAGTCTAAATTTGGCTCAATTATGGCAACTACCAATCCTATTTGTGTGTGAAAACAATGGTTACGCAATGGGTACTGCACTGGCCATTTCAGAATCAGAGCAACATATCTTCCGCAAAGCGCAAAGCTATGGTTTAAAAGCCCAAGCGGTAGATGGAATGAATGTAGTCGAAGTCGAATCCGCGGCAACCCAATATTGTATAAGTATTAAAAACGGAGATGGCCCCTGTTTATTGGAATGTAATACCTATCGTTTTCGAGGGCATTCAATGTTTGATACCCAGCTTTATAGAGAGTCTGAAGAAATAGAAGAATGGAAAAGTAAGGGCCCAATTATAAAGTTGCGCCGCTGGCTGGAAGCCAATGGAAAGTTGGATCCTGCTGAATTAAAGACTATTGAAGATCAAGTGGAAGATGAAATCAACCAATCCGTCGAGTTTGCTCAGAGCAGTGAAGTTGAAAATGTATCTGACCTATGTTTTGGGGTTTATGCGGAGTCAAAAAATTGAACGATCAAAGTATAACTTACAGAGAAGCTTTAAAAACGGCTATATCAGAAGCAATGCGTAGCGATGAACGAGTGTTTCTTATGGGTGAAGATGTGGGTAACTACGGCGGTTGTTATGCCGTATCCAAGGGGTTATCAGATGAGTTTGGGGCTGATCGTGTCATAGACACCCCCTTGTCCGAATCTGGCTTTGTTGGCGCTGGAATAGGTGCTGCAATGGGCGGAATGCGGCCAATAGTCGAAGTTATGACTGTTAATTTTAGCCTGTTAGCACTCGATCAAATTGTGAATAATGCCGCAACATTAAGACATATGTCTGGCAATCAAATTGGCATACCTTTAGTTATCCGCATGGCTACTGGAGCAGGCAAACAATTAGCTGCCCAGCATTCCCATAGTCTGGAAAATTGGTACGCACATGTTCCCGGCATTAAAGTGCTTGTACCAAGTACTGTCGCCGATGCTCGGTACATGCTTGCAATGGCACTAGCCGATCCAGATCCAGTCATACTGTTCGAACATGTCATGTTATACAACGAGTCGGCTGCTATTCCAGCGCCTAAAGACTGCCCAGACATGCACCAAGCTGTAGTCAGAAAATCCGGTAATGATATTAGCCTAATCACATACGGCGGCTCACTTTCTAAAACATTAGAGGCGGCCAA
Source organism: uncultured Paraglaciecola sp. (assembly GCF_913020055.1). Lineage (GTDB taxonomy): Bacteria > Pseudomonadota > Gammaproteobacteria > Enterobacterales > Alteromonadaceae > Paraglaciecola. The sequence continues at coordinate 40,158 of NZ_CAJWCF010000015.1, forward strand.
AGAATTAGACAGTCATGGAATAAGCGCAGAGGTGATTGATTTAAGATGTTTAAGACCATTAGATACTCATACCTTGTATCAATCGGTTGAAAAAACCCATCGCGTATTAGTGGTTGACGAAGGTTGGCGTACCGGAAGTTTGGCAGCTGAAATATGTGCATTAATAGCAGAAGACTGTTTTTGGTCACTGGATGCGCCACCAAGTAGAATTTGCAGTAAGGAAGTCCCAATTCCTTATCCGCAACATTTAGAACGTGCGGCAACACCGCAAGTTGCTCAAGTGGTAGAGGCTGCTATGAAGTTATTGAATCGGGAAGTTCCCGCATGAAGATACTCACTATGCCATCTTTTGGCGCAGATATGGCAAAAGGCAGTATTGTAAAGTGGAATGTGAAACCAGGAGATCACGTATCCAAAGGCGATATCGTTGCTAGTATTGAAACCATGAAAGGCCTGATTGATATGGAGGTTTATGATGAGGGAACAATTACCAAATTAGTCGCTGTGGAAGGCGAAGAGTTAGAAATTGGTCGTCCTATCGCTGAGCTTCAGTTAACCAACGAAGAATCTTCAAACAATAAGCCTGAGCAAATACCCACAGATGCAGCGTTACCAAGCGTAGAAACTATTACAACACAAGTGGTTAACTTGTCTGGTAAACAAGATAAAGAAGATAAAAAGACTCCGAACATCTCTAACATACCAGACCACAGCGAGCTTAAGCCAAAACCCCAAATACCCAAAATATCGCCAGCAGCACGTTTTAGGGCTAAAGAATTAGGTATTGATTGGAGGCAACTTGCCCAAGGTAATGGACCTAATGGAGCGTTACAGCTAAACGATATTAATGCTGTTTATGAAATGCATCCAGAACCGCAAGAAAGTCCCAGTGATTTGATGCGTCAAGCAATTGCCAGCACAGTGAGTCGGTCGAAGCGAGACATTCCCCATTATTATCTTCAATTGGATATGCTGCTAGATAACGCGGTACGTTGGTTAAGGGAACACAATGCAGATTTACCTCCGAATAAACGTATATTGATCAATGCAGTGATTTATTCGGCAATTGCTCGAGCGTTAACTTCGTTTCCAGCGTTTAACGGTTTTTATCGTGATGGCCACTATGAGTCATCTGACTCAGTGCATTTAGGCAATGCTATTAGTTTACGACAAGGAGGTTTAATGGTTGCTGCTATACATGATGCACAACATTTAGGATTAATAGAGATGATGGAAAAAATCACAGACCAAGTAAACCGAGCCAGAAAAGGTGGTCTTCGCATGTCAGAAATGCAAGAAGCAACTGTGACTGTATCTAATCTAGGAGACAGAGGTTCAGACAGTATACAAAGCATAATCCTTCCCCCTCAGGTCGCTATATTTGGCATTGGCAGGCAGCGTACTGTGCCTTGGATAGTGGACAACACTGTGAGTTGTGCATCGATAGTCAGTATGAGTCTTGCAGCAGATCACCGGGTCAGTGATGGTCATTTAGGGGCAAGATTACTCAATAAAATTAATAAATATTTGCAAAAACCCGAGACATTAATATGAACAATAATGAAACACTGAAAGCGCTAGTGAGTAAACTTATACTAGATATTGCACCTGAGGCAGAAATGCATAATCTAGATCCCAACGAAGACTTAAGGGAAGAGCTAGATTTAGACTCAATGGATTTTATGAATTTACTCGATTCTATCGCAAAAGAAACGGGGGTGAATGTGCCGGAGAGTGATTATTCTTTGGTGAATTCTTTACAATCCTTAACTGACTATATTGATAAACGACTTTAGGTCCATAAGGGTAATAATCTGTTGTTTGATTTAAATCAATAATGGCCCCAAGAATTAAAACTAGACTTATTTTAAGCTTCATTGATGGAATATCACTATGAATGTCGGAGATATTTGTTCAAAAAATATAGTATCTGTTTCACCACTCGATTCAGTGGCAGACGTCGCTAGAGTCATGCGTGAACAACATGTTGCTTCAGTCGTTGTAGTTGATAATAAGTATGGCGAAATTAGGCCTCAAGGGGTAATTACAGAACGTGATTTGGTGATTGAGGTGTTGGCAGCAAAAATAGACCCTACCTCTGTTAGGGCGGAAGATATTCTAACCAGTGAATTGATTTGCGTAACTGAAACACACAATGTAGCTGAAGCACTTAAATATTTGCGTTTTTACGCTGTAAGACGAGCCCCAGTTGTAAACGTAAATGGGATTCTTGTTGGCTTATTTTGCATAGAAGATTCGTTGGCATCATTGTTAGAAGAATACACTGGTTTGGTCAAATTGCTTAGTCATGCACTGGTGAATGAAAAGCATTAAATACTGTGATTAAGTAATAGAGATACTGTTCCTATCTAAATACAGTCTGAATAGTAAAACTATTCAGACTGTTTAAAGAGACAACAACTTTTTGTATTTATAAAATCACTGTTTAATCCAACATATCACCTTCTAATCAGCTGATTATTGAAGTTAAAATATTTAACAATTGATTGTGTTGAAGGTTAATCATTTATTAACTTTATTGATTTCCTTATCAAGCATATTAATCATGGCCATGATCTTATAGTGATTCGTTTTTAAAACATGGTGAAATTCTGCGTGTTGCCCGTGGATTTTTCGTTCTTTTTGATGCAACGCGATTGTTTTTTCATCCGCAACATTAAAGACTTCGCTAGTTGGATCTTGTTCCGCGTTAGCCATAGTGTGTTCATGTTTATGGTCTATATTGGAAAGTGCTTGAATGACCTGAGCATGCTCAAATATTGATGCCGTTTGCTGTTTTAATGATTTTTCTATTTCCATCAATTTAGTAAGGGCGTTTTCTTGGTCTGTTTTCCAAAACTCTATCTCATCTAGCCACAAAGCATGTTCAGACGACCATTGACTATGCTCCTGATGCGCAGCGAGATGCTCTGCAGATCTAACAGTTTGCGCTTCTTCTCTGAGTGACTGAGTAAACGCAATAAACTCTGCTGTATTTGTGTTAGCAATACTCTGTAACTTGTTCCAAACTGATTTATTTACATAAGCGATGTCAAATTCTATTTGATTTTTATAGGCTTCTCTCGCTCCTTCTACAGCATCACTCCACAAACGCAAGTTTTCCTTTAAGTGTTTACTCGCTTGCTGAATTTTTTCTTTGCTTACCTCCGTCGCATCACCCAGTTTTTTTTCTGCTGAATGTAAAGCATGCTGCAAGGTTTTGCCTTCTTTCACTACAAACGTCTCGACGCTATCAACCATTGCTTGATAACTTTTCTGTAATTCTGTTTTCTGATTTTTTGATGTCATGTGGAGAGCCTTATAGAATTAATATAAATACTTTTATGATAATACTCAGCTGCAAATTAGATACTATTCGGTGTAATACTTAATAAATTGTGGACATTACTTAGTTGGATTTTTAGTGACAAAACATAGAATTTTGACCACAGTAAACCAAAATTATTCGTTTACAAAATAGCGGCCTTTTTTACACTTGTTGTAAATTACGCAACGACAAACTAATTGGGTAGTGGTCAGAAGAATGAATGTTGGTATGTACGAACGCATCTGTTACCTCTAGCCCCCGACAGTAAACATGATCAAGATGCTGAAATAAATGATTTATCCTTGGCTGACGCTTTATTTTCACCTCCGCTAATCCAAATGACTTAGCGATTTCATTAAAATATTTCAACCTTTTATTATTCCAAGTATTAAAATCACCTGCTAATAAAATCGGTCCATTATGCTGCTCTAGCATTTGGAAAACTTGATCTAAGTGGGAGCTGAATTTATTAAATGACACAAAGTTAATAATATGACAATTAATAACCAGTAATGATTGTTCTAAATTCGCCAATGGATAAACGGTAGCAAGTAACATTTTTTTTGTTTGTGTAATGGGCTCACTATAAGTTGAGGCGGAAAAATAATGTTTTTTCGCGGTAACTGTCGACCCCGTTTTAACGCCAGTTTCGATGTTAGTTTTTACGTTCCTAAAGCTACGCGCCATGATCCATTGATGTTGCACTGATTTGTTAAAATGAACATCTAAGGGGGAGTTTAAAATAGCTTCTTGTAGAAGCACTAAATCTTTGTTGTGTACCAATGTTATAAAGTCGTCGCGCCATGCTTTTTTCTGACACTTGAACACATTCCAAATTAGTATGTTGATGCTTGGCCCGAAGACCGGTTTAGAAGCGCGTCCCATTATTTTTAGAGATTCAACTTTGCTATACCGACTGCTAATCATAAAAATACTGGCCTTTCTCGAACTTATATCTGCGAAAGTGTCGTTCTTATAATAACACTAAAGATAGGGCGAAAATAATCGAAACAAGTTGTTGCGAATTTTTATAAAAATCGATGTAGCTTCTATATCGCCCTCGATAACTGGAATAGCATGTTGTTTTTTTAAGTTAAATAAGTCTGTTAATTTTGCATTAAGAGCCTGATCAAAACATTCTAAATTGATTTCAAAATTAAATTCCAAACTTCTCGCATCCCAGTTGGCAGAACCAATAAATGACCAAATATCATCAATAATAACGATCTTACTGTGGTCAAAAAAACGTTTGTTTTTATATATTTTTATACCGTGCTCAATGATTCTCGAGAAATTTGCTTCCATGACCCAGTCCACAAAAAGAATATCACTGTGTTCAGGTACAATTATTTCTATTAACACACCACGCATCGCAGCAGCATGAAGCGATGTCATAAGTGTTTGGTCTGGAATAAAATAAGGGGTCATGATTTTTACGCTTGTTTGTGCGCAAACTAAAGCATTAATTAGTGTCCAGCGTATTTTGTTATGGTCTTCATTTGGACCATCTTTGATGACACGAGAGACGACAGATTGATCACTGGAGGGCTGCAATGTGTTTGGTTTATAGCGAGGGAATTGAATTGCCTCACCGGTTGCAAAAAACCAATCCTCTGTAAACACTTGGCTAATCTGGTCAATTACTTGACCTGTTACTTTAAACTGAACATCATCGATAGGACTTGCTGCTGATTTAACCATATTATTCTGGCTTATGTTCATACCACCGATGAAGGCCACTTCAGCATCCACACATAATATTTTTCTGTGATTTCTTAAGTTAATAAAACGAATACTGGTAAGAGAAATGGAAGGTAAGAAACGAGCCGTATTTATTCCTGACTTTTTTAAAGCCCTGTTTGTTTTAAGCCAGCTATAACCAATGCCTATCCTGTCCAACAAAACGTTCACAACCACACCGCGTTGTTGTGCTTCAACTAAAGCGTTTATGAACTGCCGTCCAAGTGGATCGTAATCAAAAATATAGCTTGATAATACAATATAACGTTTAGCATTACGTATAGATTGAAGCATTGAAGGGTAGGCGGCATCGCCATTAATAAGCGGTTCAACTGTGTTTTGTGCTATGTAATTAGCTGGTTCAATCGATTGTCCGGCAATGATAGCTGAATGCCAATTTTTGGGTAGGTGGTGATAATTTGTAACCTTTTCATGCTTGCTAGCACCTGGTATAGGTGTTTGTGGATGCTTTTTCTTAGCCAAACGCTTTATACGATTTATCCCAAACAACCAATAAAATAGGCTTCCTACGACAGGGGAAAGTACTACTAGGCCTATCCAAGCTAACGATGTGCGTTCATTTTCTTTAAACATAATCACATGTAAAGAAGTTAGAAGAGATAATAATATGTGCAAAATAACAGTAATAGTGACCCAGTGAATAAGGAGCCACTTAACTAATTCTTCAAATATTTGCATAAAAGACAACTCAAATAATGTGCGTATAACTTAATTGCATAGACCTAAACTTCCTCTAGGGTTGTTTTTCTAGTCGGTCGAGTTTGGTATCGCTTGATTCAAACTATGTAGCCCAGCTTCCAGCTCAGTATTACCAAAACAAATACCTAAAGATAATGCGCTAGCTAGGGCAGGGTCCTGCAGTGTAACTAATCTACTTTTATTGGCTACATATTTAAGAGAAGTACTGCACACTTGATTATTTTTCAAAACCACTACACTGCCAAAATGTTTGTTGGCTACCAAAGAAGCGGCATAAGTGCCTAAGTTAGTGGCAAAGATACGATCAAATGCTGTAGGTGAACCACCTCTTTGAATATGCCCCAAAGTAGTGGCACGAATTTCTGCATCCATCTTTTCTTCCAATTGCATTTTTAATACATTGGCAATACCACCTAAACGTATTGGATCAGTACTAAATTCTTTAGTTTCGCGGATGGTAAATTCACCTCCAACTTGTTTAGCTCCCTCAGCCACCACCACGAGTGAATAATGTTGTTCACCCATGCGTAATTGACAAGCTTTGGCTACTTCATCGATATCATAAGCAAACTCGGGGACCAAAATGACATCAGCTCCTCCGGCAATACCTGCGTGTAATGCTATCCAACCAGCATATCTGCCCATAGTTTCAAGTATCATCACGCGTTTGTGAGATTGGCCTGTTGTACGTAATCGATCTATTGCATCAGTTACAATGCTAACGGCGGTATCAAAACCAAAAGTACGATCTGTCCCCATCAAATCATTGTCAATGGTTTTGGGTATACCCACTATATTCATACCCAACTTTGACATCTCGTGAGCGATAGATAATGAGCCATCACCACCAATAACAACCAATCCATCTAAGCCAAGACTTACATAATAATCCATCACTTTTTCTGAAACGTCTTCACCAAAATAGTTAAATGGATTTGCGCTATTATTGGTGCCAAGTATGGTGCCACCTAGGGATAAAATACCACTACAATCAGCGTAACTTATCACTCTAGTTCGTTGTTCTATGAGCCCTAAAAAACCATCATTTATACCGATAATTTCAGCTGAACAATTGAGCATTAAACTTTTAGCTACAGCACGAATAGCCGCGTTTAAACCTGAACAATCACCACCACCGGTTAGTATTCCAATACGTAAAGTTTTAGTCTTCATAGTACGACTCTTTTCTAGTTTTCCAATAATTTAACACACTATAGGTGATGCAAAATGGCGTTTTTGGTTGTTATCAACCTTGTTAGCATCAGTATTCATATTGTTTCAGTAACCCCTATCAATTAGAAATATAATGTCGAGGATTGTGTTGACTCAGATCAAGTTTTCCCAGAGTAGTTTATGCTGAAATAGAATTTATATATTTTCCTTATGTAGGTTCATAAAATAATGGCAACAGTTAAGTTTTTAGGTGCGGCACAAGAAGTCACAGGGTCGTGTCACATGTTTGAGGCGCCAGCCTTCGGTCGTATTCTATTTGATTGTGGAATGCATCAAGGTGGTAGTCGAGTGGATAGGGAGCAAAAAGAAACTTTTTTGTTTGATCCTAAGACAATTGATGCTGTCATCCTGTCTCATGCTCACCTAGATCATAGTGGTATGTTACCCAAATTAGTACATGACGGTTATGACGGCCCTATTCACTGTGCTGATGCCACTGCTGATTTATTACAAGTTATGTTATTAGATTCAGTGAGTATCTATTTAGGCGATTTACAACACGAAAATCGACGTCTTGCTCGCAAAGGCAAACCTTTAATAGAGCCTGAATATACAGAAGAAGACGTAATTAAAGCGCTGTCTTTGTGTCAATCACATCTTTATGAAACTGAATTTTCATTATCTGCTGACGCCAGCATAAAATTTCATGATGCCGGACATATTTTAGGCTCCGCAATGATTGAGCTTTCTTTTAGTGATAAAGGAAAAGATAAGAAAGTCGTTTTCTCTGGAGATTTAGGTAACAAAAGTGCGGTTTTAATGAATGACCCTACAGTGCTGAACAAAGCTGATTTAGTTTTGATGGAAGGTACTTATGGCGATCGTAATCACCGACCAATAGAAGATACTGTTTCTCAGTTAAAAGATATATTACATGATACCCAAGAACGTGGGGGCAATATCATGATCCCCGCATTTGCAGTGGGTCGCACCCAAGAATTGTTGTTTTATCTAGGCCAGTTACATAGAGAAGGGTTATTAGATAACTGGCAAGTGATACTAGACAGCCCTATGGCAATAGAAGTGACTAAAGTATATGACCGCTGGTTTGAATCTCTTGATAGCCTTGAAATAGAGCAAGCGACACCTAACGCGCACTCTATTATTAAAGACTTTATTCCACGTCTGTTTTTGTCTGTTTCCCCAGAAAACTCCATTGCTATTAACAATATAACTAAAGGCGCGCTGATTATAGCTGGCAGCGGCATGTGTACTGGAGGCCGTATTAGCCATCACTTTAAACAACGAATTTGGGATTCACGGAATACAATCATTTTCTGTGGTTATCAAGCCAAAGGGACCTTGGGTCGTTTATTAGTAGACGGCAAAGAAAATATTAAATTATTCAACGAGACCTATTTAGTAAGATCCCAAATCGAAACTTTAGGTGGTTTTTCGGCCCATGCGGGGCAACAAGAACTAATGGATTGGGTCTCTAACTTTGATGATTCCGCCAGAATAGTATTGGTGCATGGAGATCCTGAAGCTCTCGAAGTGTTGTCACAAAGACTATGGAAAGAAAAAAATATTGCTACGGACATCCCACCAATTGGTCATTGTATTGCCTTCTAACAACCAAGGTTAACAATGGATAGTACACATTAAATGATACGCAGCGTTTAGCGAGCAATTGTTGATTCAGATCAAAATCCAAAAATCATTACAAATTATGCTGGGCAAACTGACCCAGTAACAGAATATATGTGTTTAGGTTGCTCAGTGAAATAAGCAAATAAATTAACAGCGATTAAATGTACTAAGAGGCGATTTTGATGAATAACTTGGAAGTTGGAAATTCTAAAGAGTGTGAGTTGGATGGAAAGCAAATAACAATTCGTCCAATAAGTATAGAAGATATGTCTTTGGAGCATGATTTTATTGATCACCTTTCACCTGAGACTAAACATTATCGCTTCTTCGGTGCGATTAATAATGTATCAGACAAAATGTTAAAGAGTTTGTGTGATGTTGACGGTAAAAACTCTATGGCTTTTATTGCCACCGAGTTAGTTAATGAACAAGAAACAGAAATTGGTGTTTGTCGCTATGTGTTAACTGAGAAACCGAATATATACGAATTAGCCTTAACAATAGCAGACAAATGGCAACATAAAGGTTTGGGGAAATTGTTAATGAACGAGCTAATAGATTATGCCAAAAGCCATGGTGTAAAATGGATTTACTCAGTTGAATTGGCAGATAATTCTTTTATGCGTTCTTTATCTAAAGAACTAGGTATGAAACTAAAAACCGATCCTGATGACCACCATCAAGTGATTTACACCTTAGAACTTTAGCTTCCATGTGAGCAATAATGTTGGTTAATCAATTTTCTAGTCCTCAAAAACGCGTTTTGAATTATTTAGTAAATTGATTAACGTTAGGTTTAGGCAAAGACTGTTAATTACCCTAAGACTGAGTGTTAGTTTAGGGATTTGATTAGAGTCAAACTTAATTATCTATTCAACAAATACGACAAGATTGAAGGCAACAGTATGAAAAATGACATTACAGAAACAGCAAAAATAGAAATTGAAAAAATAGTAGAACAAGTTAAGCAGGAAAGGGATGAAATGATACTAAAAGCTCATCTTTTTAAAGCTGAAGCGAAAGATGAGTGGGCTAAAGTGGATAAAGAATGGGAGCATTTGAAATCTAAGTCGGAGCAGGTAGGTAAAGAAGCCAAAGGGGCATCAGGAGATGTATCTGCTGCTGCTAAACTTCTGGGTGAAGAAATAATAAAAAGCTTTAAACGTATACGTAAAACTCTCTAAGTTTTGCCCAGTTACTTTTAAAAAGTGTGAATTCATCTTAGTGGATCGGCACTTAACCTAAGAATCAGTAAAAATACAATCCCCGGCTAATTTATCTTTGATTACAAAGACTAATTAGCCGCGAATTTTGAAACAACCTACAAATCCTACAATGACAAAATCGGCTAGATTGGTTGCAGTTATTCGTAATAATACCACTCATTTTCATAAGCCAAACTACCCCATAGAACATGAGCTAGCGCGATATCTGATAAGCTTTCATTGAGTTTATTTGGAGCCAGTGTTTTATCCGCAAAATCATACATAAAATTACTCGGAGCTTTTTGCGGTTGAAGTATTGTTACTTCATCACCTTGCATATAGGCAAAGTTCTCAGCATATTGCGTCATGGCTCGCCCAGATGCGTTAGCGCTATTTAGGTCATGCCCCAACATTGGTGAATTATTTTCTATGCCCATTAAAGACAGTAGTGTAGGTGCTAAATCAATTTGACTAACGACTCTTTCATCGGAATAGTTGTTCTTTTCAGAATTTAGAATCACACCTGGAATATGAAAGTTTTTGATTGGTACTAGGTCACTTCCCAAAGCTCTAGCATCGTGATCTGCGACTACAAGAAATACTGTATCTTTCCAATAGTCTCGTGTTTTTGCGATCTTGATAAACTTACCTAAAGCATAATCAGCATATTGGATTGCTTTATGACGCATAAGTTCTTTTGTATCGTATTCTTCTAGTTGTTTATCAGTGTATTCAATGGGTGTAACAACACCATCTGGAATTTCAAATGGGTCATGATTACTTGAAGAAAAGATAAAACTAAAAAATGGCTTATCGTTATTATGAAGTGCAGTTAATTCAATATCTGCTTGATTGAATAAATCCTCATCACAGGCTCCCCACGATGCCACAAACTGTGGGTCAATAATATCCTTAAAATCTACAATATCCGTGTCGCGAATATACAGTGGAAGCAAAAATTGGTGGTAATTCCGAGCAAATTTATGGCACTGCTTGTCGCCAAGCAGATGGCAGCTGGATAGTTCAGAGTTATTGATGCGAACTCAGTTTTCAACTGAGCCTTGCAAATACCGTAAAATCCTCTGTGTAATTACTGGACTAGTAAGCCCCACTTTTTTGGCTAATGAAATTGCGGCATCACTTTGCATATTGTGGTCGTTGGCCATATGAATCGCTAACCATGCGCTCGCGCGATTACCACTGGAGCAATGCATTAAGATTTTCTTATCTTTATGCTGTTGCACCAGTTCGCTGATTTGATTAATGATATCTGGATCAAAGCTTTCACCGGAGGCGGATATTGGAAGGTTGTAATAATTTAGTCCAGCTTGATTTACCGCCTTTTTTTCATCCCAAGTTACTTCGCGATGATCTCGTAAATTGATCACCAACTCTATGCCTTTTTCACGGGCAATATCAAAGGTTTCAGAGTCAGGCTGGGAAGTGATATACAAATGCTTAATCCCAACTACCTTTTTTGCTGCGCCCCAAGTTTCAGGCTGACACACTTGAAACTGTTCATTTCCAGTTTCTAACGTGTCATTCGTCATCTTAACAACAGCGCAAGTTGCTCCCAACCAAGCTTCGTGATCATCCTTGTCCATCGTTTTTGAATCTGCACTGAAAAGCTGAGCGCATCCACTAAGAGCCAATAAAAATAGGTAGATAGCGAAGTAGGGCATCCAACTTGGTTTTGGATTATTTATCTTTGTTTTGAACATAATCTTTAATCTCATAAAATTTCGTTTAATTACTTAGACAAGAGTACCCAGAAATAGTCAATCAAATTTGATCCGTATCAACAAGTATAAAAATTAAACAATTCATAATAGGCACTCTTTATTCAATCGTTTAAAAGTAGGTCTTATGAACGTCAAGGAAATCACCAAAATTGCGAAAAGTCGTGGAATAAAACCAGGAAGATTAAATAAAACATTACTTATTCGGACTATACAATTAGAAGAAGGGAATTTTGACTGTTATGGCACGGCCTATAGTGAAGAGTGTGACCAGCACCAATGTAGTTGGCGTAAAGACTGTTTAGGTCAAACAAAACAAGTTAAGCATTAAAATGCAAAGACGACAAAAATAGAGAGCAGACTTTATGTCGATTAAATGTGAACTCACAGAGCTTAAGTCCCAATCAAGTTTAACTATTCGTCTTAGAACATCCGCTGAAGATTTGCCGGACGTTTATGCCAACGGATATGCTGATATCGCAAAGTATCTGGAAGAATGTGATGCAGAACCTGCTGGGCCTGCTTTTGCAATATATTACAGTCTTGATTTGCGGGACTTGGATGTGGAATTTGGTTTTACTGTATCGAGTAGTTTAAAAGGAATAGATAACATTCGACCCAGTCAAACACCTAATGGTAAATCCGTAACTTGTTTGCATATTGGTCCCTATAGCGATGTCGAACCTTCGTATCGTGCACTCACAGAATGGCTCAAAGATTACGGTTATGAATCAGCAGGTATCGCCTATGAAGTGTACTTAAATGATCCTATTGTAACCGAGCCAGATAAATTAAAAACTCAAGTTTATGAGTTGATTAGGACTATTGAATTGTAGCGTTTAATCAAGATGATGAAAAAGATATTACAAAATCGTAATCATGTTGCTTGTATCATCTATAGGTGCGGTGATTATAGATTAGTTCGCTGTTACTTTTTCACGGCAAGTAATGAATATTTTTTCATTGTCGATATACTGTCTAAATAAAGGAATACCTACATGGGTTCCTATAATGTATATTATGTTAAATTGAGTATTTTATGATAATAACAACTAAGTTACCGCAATCCTTGATTCTAGACGACCAGGGTCAGTAGTAAATATATGCTTGGTGGTAACTCCCGTACTGATAAAGTAGAAACGATTAAGAAACTGATCCGACAGAATAACTATAAAAATTCTGAGAAGATCTATGAGCAATGCATGAGCTTTGGTATTAGTGTCAACCTCGTTTCTTTAAAGCGTTTTACTGAAAAGCTAGAACTACTAGATAGATCTGAGCGTTCTAGGCGTATAGATAAGTTACATCGTGAGACAAACGAAGGCCCCGCGATGATGACTTACGAACAAGTTAAACACAGGGAAACAGAAATCACATTCGAGTTAGGTGAGCTTAAGATTAAAGAAAACAGATTGATGGAAGAACTCACAAAAATAAATAAAGTATTAGACTCTAAAGAATTCAACTAAATACATTCCTTGTTAACTTTCTATAACCTTTACGTTGTTCACCTAGCTTTCCTTAATAAAATTGTTACCATAATAGTTACTTCATTTTATTCATAGAGTTCATATGGAATTCGCTTTTATCCTTATAGCATTCATCTGTGGTTTAGGCCTTAAATTGGTTGGATTACCACCCTTAATTGGTTATTTGATTGCCGGTTTTGCGTTGAATTATCTTGGTTTTCAGTCTTCAGATGGATTACAAACCATTGCCAATTTGGGCATTACGTTAATGTTATTTACCATTGGTTTAAAACTCAATATACGTGATTTGTACAAAAAGGAAGTCTGGTTAGGCAGTATTTGCCACGCTGTTGTATGGATATCACTAATTAATCTACTGTTATTCGCTTTAACTTGGGTTGGTTTAGCTGCCTTTGCTGATTTAGATTGGTCGACTCAAGCCCTACTCGCTTTTTCATTAAGCTTTAGTAGTACTGTGTGTATTGTAAAAATTCTGGAGGAAAGTGGTGAAATCAAAACTCGGCATGGCAAGTTAGCCATCGGTGTATTGATTATGCAGGACATTATCGCGGTGTTGTTTTTGGTCATCGCTACTGGAAAAGTCCCATCAATATGGGCATTACTCCTTTTATTACTATTTTTTGTAAAACCCCTATGGACTATGGTTTTAGAGCGTGTAGGTCATGGTGAATTACTTATATTATCAGGCTTTTTGTTTGCGTTTGGTGGCTATGAACTATTTGAATTGGTAGGAATAAAAGGTGATCTCGGCGCTTTGATTGTGGGAATGTTTATAGCAACGCATGTTAAATCGGCGGAAATGTCTAAAGCACTAATGAATTTTAAAGACATTTTTCTGGTGGGTTTTTTCCTAACAATTGGCTTTAGTGCGCTCCCTACCCTCGATTTAACACTTACCGCTCTATTGCTTTGTTTGTTTATTCCAATCAAATTTGTTTTGTTCTTTGGGTTATTTACGCTATTAAAATTACGGGCTCGCACCAGTTATTTGGCGAGTTTGGTATTATCTAACTACAGTGAATTTGGGCTAATCGTTGTAGCTTTGTTGGTAAGCTTAGGTTGGTTGAGTGCACAGTGGTTAGTGGTATTAGCGTTGGCGGTTTCGTTCTCTTTCGTATTAACGGGCTTAGCTTATAAAACGTCACATAATCAATATACAAAATATAAAGACCGGCTTAAATCTTTTGAAAGCCCACATCGATTAATTGAGGATGTTTACGTTCAACCGGTTGGCGCTACTATAATTGTAATTGGTTTAGGGCGAGTAGGAAAAGGTGCTTATTCATCTCTAAATAGCATGGTAGGTAAAAAAGTATGGGGAATGGACGCAGATCCTACGCGAATAGAAGCTCTAACCAAAGTGGGTTATCAGGCCATGGTTGGAGACGGTGAGGACGTTGATTTATGGGAAAATATGGATTTAAGCCAGATACAACTCATTCTAATGGCCCTACCTTCAATTGAAGATATCTGTAACATCACAGAACAACTGCAACACGCTAATTATACGGGAAAAATTGCTTCTATTGCTCGTTATGAAGATCAAATACAACCATTGATTGATGCAGGTTCTGATAAAGTGTTTAACTTCTTTACCGAGGCAGGAACAGGTTTTGCTGAAGAAAGTCTGCAATTATTACCTGAACATTCAAGGTCTTAATCGAGATCAAAACAAGAATCGTTATCATTGTGTATCACGTTGTTTTATATGATGTTTTTTGATTAATTTGTGGTTTTTCGATACACATAAGTCTATACTTTGCGTTATTAGATATACACATGGGTCCATCTTATGAAAGGCGACAAACAAGTATTAGTTGTATTAAATGAAATACTTACCTTCGAACTTACCTCAATTAATCAGTATTTTTTACACGCACGTATGTACAAAAATTGGGGTTTAGAGAAACTTAATGGCGCTGCATATAAAAAATCCATAAAAGATATGAAGCAAGCCGATCAGTTAATAGAACGTATTCTATTCCTAGAAGGTTTACCTAATTTACAGATGTTGGGTAAATTAATGATTGGTGAAGAAACTAGTGAAATGCTGAATTGTGATATGGCGTTTCAGAACTCACAAATACCTTTATTAAAAAATGCGATTAAAATATGTGAAGAATCACAAGATTTTGTATCTCGAGATTTGTTTGAATCAATTTTAAAATACGAAGAAGATCATATTGATTGGATAGAAACCCAGCAATATCAGATTACTCATTTGGGTATAAAGAACTATTTACAAAGCCAAGTAGAAGGGGATTAACATGCAAGGTAAAAAAGTCATAATTGATCAACTAAATGCCCT
>NZ_CAJWCF010000016.1 GCF_913020055.1 uncultured Paraglaciecola sp.
AATTTACTGGCAGGATTAGTGGCTTATTGCTTAAAGAAAGATAAGCCATCCCTTAATTTAACTGACGTAGAGCTTAACGCTATGATCGTTGCTTAAGCAGATCTGGGGTTATTTAGCCTGAGGCTTATATTTTAATAGTGTCGAAAACTTTTTTGCTATGTTTTCTCATCATCAATAAATATATCTTCAACTGTTAAATTGAACAGCCGAGCAATTTTAAATGCTAAAGGTAAGCTGGGATCAAACTTGCCTTTTTCGATTGCATTGGCCGTTTGACGTGAGACCTGCAGAGCGTTAGCTAAATCAGCTTGAGTCCAGTCTCGTTCAGCGCGAAGTACTTTTAATCGGTTCTTCATTTGTATTTTCCATTGCCGATTAAAATACTGAGGATATATGTGATGCCCATTATCATTATTAGATGGCTGATTTCTGGCTCGAAGGTTATCAGTTTTATATCTTCCAATTGCTCATAAGCAATACCGGCTATCAAACCCACCCCTAGGGTTATGCCCATGGCATCCATGGTAATTTTGCGTTGTAATTCGTCAAGGTTTGCTAAATGTTTAACGTTCACCATGATCATAGCGAAGCCTAACGCTAGGTGAGTAATCAAAGCAGAAATTGAATAAGCAGGATGGTAATCCCAAATGTATTCAGCGCCAAATCTCAATAAGGCGGTACTGGCTACCCAAGCTAAAGTCCATAATGCAAGACTCAAAAGTTGAGTCTTATTCTGTTGTGTACAGTCCATATCGTCGTGTTTAATGTCATTCATAAGTCAAACTCTCAAGTCATAAAGTAAAATAAGCTTTACTTTTAAGGTGAGTTTAGTTTTAAAATAGTTTTTGTCAAGTGTATTTGACAAAAAGAATGTACAGCATGACGATTGGATTGCTTGTCCTTACCCTTATTAAACATAAATTAATCTACGAATTTACAATAACATCAGTTACTTATGAAATTATTCGAAGCTCTTTACTTTATTTAACTAAGTTTCAGTGTCAATGGATAAAGTGATAGAAATAGGGCATGATCCTGTGCCATGTGTAGGCACTTAGTGCTGTGTTCCAGTAGTTTCATAAAACCTAAAGACAAACTTAATGTTCGATTTTATCTTCAATGCAGCCGATGCCGTTTTACTATTAAACTTTATTTTTTCATGTTTATTGGTTGGAGCTGCTTGGTATTTCCGCACACTCATAGTTGATAGTCGCTGGTTTGTTATCGCAGGAGTTGCCAATGCTTTTGCGATATTTATGTTGTTTAGCTATTTTCAAAACTCCATCTACCATGCATCTCAAGCCGTTCTAGATTCGCCGCTTATGGTGGCTGCGAACATAATACATTTTCTCACTCCTCTTGCAGTAATGACCTTGTTGCGAAGCAAACTACGCAGTGCGGCTTATTTTACCTGGCTTGAAAAAAGCTACTTAATACTTAGTGTGATTATCATGCTGTATTTTATGTATCGGTATGTTTTTGCTGATTTCTATATGTGCCCCTCAATGCAATATTGTTTGAACACTAACCTTGAGTCTCGCTGTAGTGAGCGAACCTATTGTGCTGTAAATGGTTTATTTGGCTTGGCGAGTATATTAAAACTAGTGTTTGTGGCTTTGTTAATTGGCTTGTGGATAAGGTATAAAGATAACATTTTACAATCCCATTGGTTGTTGCGCGCAGTATTACTTTGTTATGCCGTTTATTGGTCTTGGCGCTCATTGTCAGCAATATTGATTGTATCTGGCGTGATGCCGGTTGAGTCAAGCGTCACTTCTTTATTGGTTTTGGAGTTGTTTTGTGTGGTGTCTTTATTTGTTTGGTTTATGCAATTGGTTGCTGCGCAATTTTTGACTGAGCATGGGCAAAAAATAACGGCGGAACAAAACCTAAAGAGCAAGCTCGATAAAAATACCAGTACGCTGCAAAACTACCTTGAACTGCATCAACCCCAGTTTCAAAAGAACTTAACCTTAGAGCGATTGGCCGAGCAAGTTGGCTTGCCGAGTCGTGATTTGTCTTCAGTGATTAATCAACATTTTCAGACTAATTACACTGATTTTGTTAATTCTCTACGAATTCAACAAGCGAAACTTTTATTAAGTGCCCAAGGTGAGCCTTTAAGTATTCAAAGCATTTTTGCTCAAATTGGCTTTAACAGTAAAACCGCCTTTAATACCGCGTTTAAAAAACATACCGGCATGACACCTTCTCAATTTCGACAACAACAACAGAATTAACTCTAAGTTTGACGTTCCGATCTCTGTTTTACACCTATCGGCACTAGGTAAACATAGGGTTTCTGATTGATACTTTTTCCAACGATTTGGTTTAACCAAGTTTTAATTTTGGTCATTTGGGAAACAGCGGGAGAAATATCCTTGAAGTTAAATATTCGATTAGTAGTTACTGTGGTCATGTCTGTGGCGTTTATGGTGTTGTTGGTGTCAGGCGTATTGTTATATAGCACTGAATACGGCTATTTTACTGCCTCATTGCATGTATGGGCTTCAATTTTGGTCATTGTTGGTGTGGGTTGGCATTTAAAAAATAATTGGAAGGCTTATACACGTCACCTAAGCATTAAGCAGGGCAAGTTGGCTTTTATTTTAGTGCTACTGGGGGTTGCCCCTGTGTCTTACGGGATCATTGTTGATTTAGCGCCTTTTGTCAGTGTGATTAAATTTGGTCAAAACCTGCGCTCGGCAGGTTCGGTACGAGAAGGTGACTTTTCGTTAGTGGATTTGTCTGGTGGTCAATCGGGTGGCTTGTCGGTTTTTGTCAAAGCAGGGCAGCATTATCAGTCTGAACCACAACCTTTATTTTTAGGTTTTAGTTACACCGCCACGCCGCAAATTGCTATTTGGATAGAAGATCAACAAGGCAACTTCGTTAAAACCTTATACGTTACCAATAAACTGTCGAATTCTAGTTTTAGGCCTAAACCAGAAGAGCCAGAAGTGATCCGTCGCCCCGAAGCCTTGCCTTATTGGGGACATCGCAGTGCCGGCCCATCAAAAGATGGCTTGTATGTACCAGAGGTTGGTTCGACAAAATATGACGGTTTTACCGCTGCTACACCTAAAAGTGACCATTTGTTATTGTTACCCAAACAAACAGCTGCAAAATATAAAGTGTTGATGGAAGTTAACCGTACATATGACTTTAATGCTTATTATTCTAAGGACAGGTATCCGCAAGATCCTGTTTATAGTGGCAGCGGTTCATCAGGACAACCCTCATTGATTTATGCAGCAGATATCGATACCAGTGTGACAGGTGAGGCGTTATTTTCTTTGATTGGTCATGGTCATCACTCAGGGCAAAATGGTGATTTATTCACAGACCTAGATAATATCAGTACAGCTAAAAGCATCATCGCTTTTGGTGTGGTTCAACAATTATAAAAAAAGGCCAGACGTTGTCTGGCCATTTGTTTTTATTCAGTGGCCAAACAAAAATTTAGGACAGCTTATTTTTGAAATCTTCATACTCAAACTTACGCACCAGCTCAAAGCTACCGTCTTTGTGAATTAGCCCAATTGAGGGGTGTTCCACCCCGTTAAAGAAGGTGGTTTTGACCATAGTGTAGTGGATCATATCTTCAAATATTATCCGCTCACCTATTTGTAATTCATGATCAAAACTATATAAATCAATGGCATCACCGGCTAAACAAGAGTTACCGCCAAACCGATAAGTGTAAGGTTTCTCACCTGCTTTACCTGCGCCATGTACTTCTGGGCGATAGGGCATTTCTAATACATCTGGCATGTGAGCCGTGGCTGACATATCTAATATGGCTATTTTACCATCATTTTCGACTATATCGACTACTTCAGTCACTAAACAACCTGTTTGCCATGCGACTGCCGAACCCGGTTCAAGGATAACGGTTAGATGCGGGTGACGTTGTTTAAATGCTTTTAAGGTCTGAATAAGGTGTTCGACGTCGTACCCGTCTCGGGTCATAAGGTGCCCACCACCAAGATTAATCCATTTTAAATGGGGTAACCAGTGTGCAAACTTTTGCTCTACCGCTTTAATAGTGCGCTCTGTGGCAAAAGAATCACATTCGCACAAATTATGAATATGGAATCCCTCAATGCCAGTTAAATCTGCACCTTCAAGATCTTTGGCTTTGATACCCAATCGCGAGCCTGGTGCGCTGGGATCATATAATGCGGTTTCTGTTTCACTATGCTCAGGATTGACTCTTAATCCTGCAGACACACCTGCTTGTAATATTTGATCTTTGTATCTGTTCCACTGGCCTAAACTATTAAAAGATATGTGATTAACTAAATTTACTAATTCATTGATATCGTTAGGTTTAAAGGCGGGAGAGTAGGCATGTACTTGTTTGCCTATTTCTTCTTTTCCTAGCCTTGCTTCCCATACTGCACTGGCGGTTGAGCCTTGTAAATACTGCTTTATGAGTCCAAAGGTTGACCACATAGAAAAACCTTTGAGCGCTAAAATAATCTCTACACCACTCTCACTTTGGACACGCTGCATGAGCTGTAAATTAGCTTCAAGTGCAGTCTCTTCACATACATAACAAGGGCTAGGGATAGCTGGGTTTAACATAGGATCTTGCATAAAAAAGGCTACTTTTGGTTACTATTTAAATTGGCTGCAAAGGATCGCTTTGCCAATATGAGAATTAAAGTAAAAAGGCTTTACTAATGAGGCAAAACCTTTTGAACTAAGAGCTACGAGAGTTTTTAACTCGTTACTGGCAGCTAGAAACTCTAAGCTGTTTTTATCTCTTAAAGGGACTTTCGTCACATTCGATCACATGCCAAGGCAAACCGTGAATGTTTAGCATCTCCATAAAGGGATCGGGATCGAACTGCTCCATATTCCATACACCTGGTTTTTTCCATGTGCCATTTAACATCAAGGACGCGCCAATCATGGCGGGGACGCCAGTAGTATAAGACACAGCCTGAGCGCCTACTTCTTCATGACACTTGGCGTGTTCACAATTGTTATAGATAAAGATGGTTTTTTCTTGGCCATCTTTTACGCCTGTTATGTAGGTACCGATACAGGTTTGACCGGTATATCCGTCAGCTAGTGAACCTGGATCAGGCAGTACAGCTTTCAAAAACTCTAAAGGTACAATTTGTTGGCCTTGGAAATTGATAGGCGCAATACTGGTCATGCCTATGCCTTCGAGTACTTTTAAGTGGGTTAAATAAGCGTCACCAAAGGTCATCCAAAAACGTGCGCGTTTAAGGGTAGGGAAGTGTTTAACCAGAGACTCTAATTCTTCATGGAACATCAAATATGACGCTCGTACGCCTATATTTTGGTAATCAAGATCTTCACGTACACTTAATGGGTCCGTTTCTTTCCACTCACCATTTTCGTAAAAGCGTCCACGCTGAGTGATTTCACGAATGTTGATTTCAGGGTTGAAGTTAGTCGCAAAGGCCTGACCGTGATCGCCGCCATTACAGTCGACAATATCGAGGTAATGAATTTCATCAAAGTAGTGTTTAGCTGCATAAGCCGTATAAACATTAGTCACACCGGGATCAAATCCACTGCCTAATAGTGCCATCAAACCAGCTTTTTGGAATTTTTCTTGGTAAGCCCATTGCCAAGAATATTCGAATTTAGCCACATCTTTAGGTTCATAATTGGCTGTATCTAAGTAGTCTACGCCGGTTTCTAAACATGCATCCATTATGGCTAAGTCTTGGTAAGGCAGAGCTAAGTTTACCACCAAGTCAGGCTTAACTTGGTTGATCACTGCAACCACTTCACTGGCATGATCGGCATCAACTGCAAACACACCTTTGACTCTGTCTATTCCCACTTCTTTTTGCAGTGCTTCACATTTTGAAACTGTGCGGCTAGCAAGATAAATTTCATCAAATAACTCGGGTAAACGAGCACACTTTTTTATGGTAACTGCAGCTACGCCACCAGCGCCAATAATCAAAACTCGGGACATGGTTAGTTCCTAATTAAGCAAGGTTGTAATAAAAGTTGAATGCTAGCAGTAATTTATTGTGGTGCAAGTTGAATATTGAAAAACCAGGCGCAAGATCCTTAATTAACTAGTACACATTTCCATTGGTGCTAAAGCAAGAGATGTGAGAACCGCTTGTTTTCTTTGTTCGAGATTACCTGATACCAGTATGTGTTTAATGCCATATTCTTTTAGATATTGACGGTTAAAAACTTGAAATTCGTGACGATTTGCGTCGCCCGAACGCTCCCACGTATCATCGTAAGGGATATCATCATCACATAACACCACTAAGTCATATCGTTGCCAACATGCTTTAGCGAGCCTTTCTAACTCTGGCAATGCCACTTGGTGGTAATGCAGAGCAAAATGCCAGGTAGTAAACGCGCTGGTATCACAGAACAAAAACTTGTTAGCCCTTGCGGTTGCTTGGTCTTCCAAATGGTTTTGGGTTTGAGCAATATGCAATAGTTGTTCTGGGGTTAATCGCCTGTCGACTTGGTGAGTTATCCAATACTCGCGTCCATATTCCGGCACTGTGACTGTGCCTAGTTCTTTGGCGAGTGTTTCACACAAGGTGGTTTTACCGGTAGACGGGCCACCTAAAAATACAATTTTTTTGATCACGAAATGCACGAGCCTTTATATGAATTTAGGGTTAAGTGTTTATACCATTGCCATTGACCGATAATCGCCATGACTAAGAAACAGGCGTACAAAGCTGAAGTTGGGAATAGACCCTTCTGCCAATATATGGCGATCGCCACTATGTCTACGATAATCCATACCGTCCAGTTCAATAATTTTTTATGTGACAATAACCATTGGGCTGCCAAACTTGCACAAGTGGTAAACGCATCAGGGTAGGGGAAACTAGCGTCAGTATAGAGGGCCATTATTGTGCCGAGTAAACTAGTACTACCTACAATAGCGATAAGCCACAGCACATATTCTTTGGCTGTTCCTGGGTTCACTATCACGTGGCCGGTTGTATCCTGTGTATTTTTCCATAGAAACCAACCATATATTTGAAAACCAATATAAAACACGTGTAATGCCATATCTGAATACAGCTTCACGTCATAAAAGATCCATGTGTAAATACTGACTTGTACAAAGCCAAAAGCAAAACACCAGATATTTCGTTTTATGACTAAGTAAACGCAGATAAAGCCAGAGACTGTTGCGACCCATTCCTGTGGAGAAGCGCCGGCAAATCCTTGCAGCCATTCAAGCCAGTTCATAAAAACCTGTGAAAAATGTTGAAAGGTATCATTTGCTTAACGAGTCATGGCTGAAAGTAGGGCAAGAAAAACTAGATTTGAATAAACAATAAAACATCTTTGTAAGGTGGCTTTTTAATGGAAGAGCTTAATGACTAACAATTTACGTATCTTTGGAGCGTAAATCAATGATGACTTACCTCGCACCCTGCAAACCTCCGGTATGTAACGCCAAGATACGACTTTTTTTGGGAAAGAATCCCTTGTTAATCAGGTCTTGTAATGCGAAAAATAGTTTTCCACTATAAACAGGCTCAATTTCAATCTCGGTTTGTTGATAAAAATCGTGGCAAAACTGGGTAAGTTCATAATTAGACTTAGCGTAACCCCCAAAATGATAGTTGTGATTGATTTGCCAGTTGTTGGTGTCGGTATCATTCCTTAGTAAATCCTTTACTAGTTGTTCTAGATAACCTTCACCTTTTAACACGCCAATACCTAATACTTGGCAATTATGTTGTTTGAGGTCTTTTGTTGCTCCTTGAATTAACCCAGCAAGGGTGCCACCGCTGGCTACTGGAGCCAAAATATAATCATACTGACTTTGCAGTTCTTGAATGATTTCCTCAACGCCTTGCAGCGCTTGTAACTGTGAGCCCCCTTCTGGGATAACTAAAGCATCGGGATATTGATGCTGCAGTAATTTTAGATAATTAGGTTCGGCTCGTTGTTGATATGTTTTTCGGTCAACATATAGAATATCGGTGTTCCAACTGATTAAATCTAGCAACATCGGGCTAGGGTTTTGTGAATAATCCCCCCTTATGATGGCAGTGAATCGAATATTGAGAGTGTGGCAGCAATAACCTAAAGCGTGTAGATGATTTGAAAAACCGCCACCAAAACTGATGATATGTTTGGTGTTGGCTTCAATCGCAGGTAATAACGCATGTTTTAGCTTGCGCCATTTATTACCTGATATGACTGGGTGCAGTAAATCATCACGTTTTACCGTGAGTGTTATTTCTTGCTGAGCGGCCCAGTCAGGTTGGATAATTGTTTCAACTGAAGGCGCCACTATTTTCAACTGATTCAACAAATTGATTTTCTTCAATCTACTTCTGTTTTACCCTCGATGGTGAATGTTAACTAGTCAAATTATAGGGCCTACTATGACCATCATTATGATCTGCTTATTTATCGCAACCTTAATGCCGATGATTGCTAAAGTGCCTTTAGCTTGGGCTATGAATAAAGCCGGTGGCTATGATAATCGAAACCCGAGAGAGCAACAAAAATCTTTGTCAGGTTTTGGCGCGAGAGCTAAAGCGGCTCACGAGAACTGTTTTGAAGCCTTAATCATGTTTACTCCTGGCGCGCTCGCGGTACTTATCACTAATAACGCAGGCCATTTAACCGAATATTTGGCTATTGCCTTTGTTGTGTCACGATTCGCTTACCTTTTGGCATATTACGCTGACAAACACCTATTACGTAGTGCTTTTTGGGGAGTAGGTTTTATATCTTCTTTGGCACTACTTTGGTTAGCTATTCCTTAGTTAACAATGAAT
Organism: uncultured Paraglaciecola sp.; assembly: GCF_913020055.1. GTDB lineage: Bacteria > Pseudomonadota > Gammaproteobacteria > Enterobacterales > Alteromonadaceae > Paraglaciecola. The sequence continues at coordinate 8,781 of NZ_CAJWCF010000016.1, forward strand.
ACTTTAAAACTAATTCTTACTTCAAATACATAGTGCCATTGTAGGTGTCTATGATTTTTTTAGGGATGTTTTTAAGGTGACTCTTGATTGTGTTTATCAGATTTTTCATAATATTTTCCTCGTAGTTGTTGCAATGTGTTTATTCAATAAACACATGTTAATACCTCATGTTAACTTGAGGTAAAGCGTTTTTTTATCTATATTCAACTCACTTGTTGATTGATAGGGTGAAGATATGGAAGACGCAAATTTGTCCGTTGGGTACGTGGCCGGGCGCACAGGAGTGAAAGTGTCTACTTTGCACTTCTATGAACAAAAAGGCTTGATTAGAAGTTGGCGTAATCAAGGTAATCAAAGGCGTTACAAGCGAGATGTGTTACGTCGAATCTCAGTAATAAAAGCAGCCCAAAGATTAGGTATCAGCCTACAAAGTATTCATCAAACCTTCTTAGGCATGCCAAATGAACGCACCCCAGATAAAAAAGACTGGGCGCAGTTATCAAAACGTTGGCAGCAACAACTCGATCAACAAATCAATTCGTTAACTAAACTTCGTGATTCACTAGATGGTTGTATAGGTTGCGGCTGCTTATCGATGCAAAACTGCCCTATTTATAATCCAGACGATGAGTTGGAAGCCTTGGGTCCAGGTCCGGTAATATTAGATAGGAAGTAGTATTCAACCAGAGTTCAGGTTATTTAGAAAATATAGGGCAGCGAAACTTTCAATTAGTTGGAAAAAGCTTCAGCTAAATAGTATTTATAACTGTAGGCAAGCGATTTGTTTTTTCTAATAAAACTATAACCGATTATATTTTTGTGTCGTTTGCGTAATAAAACTCAGCAAAATTAGCAGCAATATAATCCAGCTTTTATTACTTACAACAAAGCAGCTATATCAAATAACAAAACATCGTTAACTGTCGGTTGACTTATAGACGTCTATACGGCAAATTGAGTCTATGAAAACAAATACATTCCGCATTACCAGCATGATGATTACCACCCTCGATGAGGTGGTCGCCGGCTAGTGCAAACGCATTACACATTAAAAGCCCGCAACCACAGCGGGCTTTTTTGTTATCTGGATGCTCAAAAATACGTAATAAATATTGTGTGTTGAAAACAGTTAAGGAAGTAAAAATGAAGGTATTGAAGTTTGGCGGATCGTCTCTCGCTGATGCAGAACGTTACTTAAGAGTAAAAGACATTAGTCTCGCATGTCATACCGAAACAGGTGCGGCAGTTGTGTTGTCTGCTCCAAAGGGCGTGACCAATGCCTTGTCACTTTTGTGTGATGAAGCCGCATCGGGCAAGGATTACGGTGAGCTATTTGCCAAATTGAATATGGTTTTGTTTGGTATTTTAGAAGACTTGCAAACAAACGTACCTAATTTCTCTCAAGCTAAATTAGCTGAGTTTATTCAACACACGTTAAATGACCTTAATCAGCATTTAGAAGGGTTTGCATTGCTACGCTGTGCGCCTGAGCAAGTTGTAGCTAAAGTGTTGAGCATTGGTGAATACATCAGTGTGAATATTTTCAGTGAAATTTTAACCACCTTAGGTCACGCCAATAGCATTATTGATCCGGTTAAATATATTATCGCTGAAGGTGATTATTTAGACAGCATTGCCGATGTATCTGCGAGTAAAGCCCGATTTAGTGATGTAGATATTTCAGGTGAACAAATCTTAATTATGCCGGGTTTTGTTGCGGTAAATGAAGCCGGTGAAAAAGTCACCTTAGGTCGTAATGGTTCAGATTATTCTGCTGCAATTTTAGCTGCTTGTATTGGTGCTGAATGTTGTGAGATTTGGACCGATGTTGATGGTGTGTATAACGCAGATCCTAACCAAGTTGAAGGTGCGGTATTACTTGATAAACTGACTTATCAAGAAGCAATGGAGTTGTCTTATTTTGGCGCGAAAGTATTACACCCCAAAACGATTGGTCCCATCGCGCAGCATCATATCCCTTGTTTAATTCGCAATACCCTTAACCCATCAGCGCCGGGTACATTAATCAGTAATGAAGCCAGTACAAAATGGACAAGCGTTAAAGGTATTTCGCACTTAGATGATATGACCATGTTTAATGTCGCTGGTCCGGGTATGAAGGGCATGGTAGGCATGGCTAGCCGCGTGTTCGAAATCATGTCTAACGCAAACATCTCTATTAGTTTAATTACTCAGTCTTCATCTGAATACAGCATCAGTTTTTGTATTCACAGCAAAGATGCGAGTCGGGCACAGGATTTATTAGAAGATTCATTTGCCCTAGAACTCAGTAATCAATTACTAGACCCTATTGAAGTGCGTCATGAATTGGCCATTGTTACTTTGGTTGGTGACGGCATGCGTCACTCAAAAGGTTTAGCTGCTAAGTTCTTTAGTTCCCTTGCACAAGCAAGAGTGAATAATGTGGCAATCGCTCAGGGCTCGTCTGAACGTTCTATTTCTACTGTCATAGAGTCCAGTAAAGCGAAGAAAGCCGTTAAAGTCGTGCATCAGAATTTTTTCTCTAACCTACATGCCATAGATGCGTTCTTAGTGGGCTGCGGTAGTGTAGGAAAAGAACTACTAGCCCAAATCGCTCGCCAGCAAGCTGCTTTGTTGGAAAAAAATATTAGCTTAAAAGTGTATGGTATTGCCAATAGTAAGAAGCTGTTGCTGCAATCGGCGGGTATTGATTTAAATTCACCTTGGCTGGAAGAATTAGAGCAAAGCGATAAACAGTTCACTATCGAAAATTTGAAAAACTTTATTCATGATAATAGTTTGGTTAACCCCGTTATAATCGACTGTACTAGCAGTACACAAATTGCTGAACAATATCCGCAGATGATGTTAGATGGTTTCCATGTAGTTACGCCTAACAAAAAGGCCAATACTGCAAGCACAGAGTTTTATCAGTTATTAAGAGAAACCGCGCAGAAGACTAATCGCCAATTTTTGTATGAAACGACAGTAGGCGCTGGTTTACCTGTTATTGATAATTTACAAAACTTGTTTTATGCAGGCGATGAATTAGTTCGCTTTGAAGGTATTTTATCCGGTTCGTTGTCTTTTGTATTTGGGAAGTTGGACGAAGGCTTGAGCTTGTCAGAAGCCACCGAAATTGCTAAAAAGAATGGGTTTACTGAACCTGACCCTCGTGATGATTTGAGTGGTATGGACGTGGCCAGAAAACTTTTGATTATGGCCCGTGAATCAGGCTTAACCCTTGAGTTATCAGACATCACAATTGAACCAGTATTACCCGCTTCTTTTGATGCCAGTGGCAGTATAGAAGAATTTATGGCTCGTTTACCTGAATTAGATAACTATTATGCAGAGAAAATAGCTTCAGCGAAAAGTGAAGGCAAAGTTTTGCGTTATGTTGGTTCAATTGACCACGGTAAATGTGTGGTCAGTATCGAAGCTGTGGGTGAATCACATCCTTTGTATATGGTAAAAGAAGGTGAAAATGCCTTGGCTATTCACAGTCATTATTACCAACCGATTCCCTATGTTATTAGAGGTTATGGTGCAGGCGCTGCTGTAACTGCGGCTGGTGTATTCGCCGATGTCATGCGCACTATGCCTTGGAAACAATCTATCTAATGTCAGATGATAAAATGAAACAATCTATCTTAAGGGCCTATGCGCCTGCTTCAATTGGTAACGTAAGTTTAGGTTTTGACTTACTAGGTGCGGCATTAAAACCAATAGACGGCAGCTTGCTTGGTGATGAAGTTGATATAGAGATAGCAGACACATACAGTCTAGTGGTCAAAGGACGTTTTGCCGACAAATTGCCAGCTGATCCAAGCAGCAATATTGTTACCCGATGTTATCAGCACTTTATTGCTGTGTTAGAGCAACAAGGTCATGCAAAAAGTACTATCCCTGCACTTAAAATGACATTGCATAAACATTTACCTATTGGCAGTGGTTTAGGTTCTAGCGCTAGCTCCATTGTGGCTGCGTTACATGGCTTAAATCAGTTCTTTGCCGAGCATTTTGGTAAAGTGCCGTTAAACGATAATGAATTGTTGTTGGTGATGGGCGAGCTTGAAGGGCAAATCAGTGGTAGTGTGCATTACGATAATGTTGCGCCATGTTTCCTCGGTGGGCTAACTTTAATGGCCGAACACAAAGGTCAAGTGGCATTACAATTACCTGTGTTTGAAAATTGGTATTGGGTCTCTTGTTACTCTGGTATCAGTGTATCAACTGCCGCAGCGCGGGATATTCTGCCAAAACAGGTATCGATGGTTGATACTATTAAGTTTGGCCGTCAGTTGGCCGTGTTTACTGATGCTTTATATCGCAAGGATGAAAATCTTGCTGCTGCTATGATGTGTGATGTGATTGCTGAACCTTATCGTAAATCGCTTCTGCCAAGGTTCGATGAATCACGTACTTTTGCTGAACAACACGGCGCGTTAGCATTTGGTATTTCAGGCTCTGGGCCAACAGTATTTGCTGTGTGCGATAATTTAGAAAACGCCAAAATAATTAATCAATGGCTAGCTGATAACTATATTCAAAATGACACAGGTTTTAGTCATATTTGCCAGCTGGACATGAGTGGTGCATCCGTAAGCCACTCTTGAAAGCGAACGCTTTCATAGGAGCTAGTAACCGATTACTAGCGCAATATATAAGAATTAGGAAGGTAGTAAAGTGGAACTCGTAAATTTAAAAGATGCATCAGATAAAGCTAGCTTCGCAGAAGCGGTAAAAAAGGGCTTAGGTAAAAACCAAGGGTTGTTTTTCCCAAAACAACTACCTAAATTCGATGATATTGAATCAGTATTGGCTATGCCTTTTGTAGAACGCAGTGTAGAAATTTTAACGACCTTAATTGGTGATGAATTACCCCGCGAAACAGTCACTGGCATAGTAGAGCGAGCATTTGTGTTTGGCGCTCCTTTAGCTAAGGTCAAAGATAATGTATATATCTTGGAGCTTTTCCACGGGCCAACATTAGCCTTCAAAGACTTTGGTGGTCGATTTATGGCCCAGTGTTTGGTTGAAATCTCAGATGGTCAGCCAATTACTATTTTAACAGCTACCTCGGGTGATACCGGTGCCGCTGTAGCCCATGCGTTTCATGGCATCGAAAATATTAATGTAGTGATCTTGTATCCAAAAGGCAAAATCAGCCAACTACAAGAAAAGTTATTTACCACTCTAGGTGGCAACATCCATACGGTAGCCATTGAAGACGATTTTGACGCTTGTCAGCAATTAGTCAAAAGTGCTTTTGATGATCCAGATGTACGTGATGGATTACACTTAAATTCTGCAAACTCGATTAATATCAGTCGCTTGGCAGCGCAGGTTTGTTATTACTTTGAAGCTGTGTCACAACTTACTCCCGCCGAACGTGAAGATTTAGTGATTTCAGTACCTAGCGGTAATTTTGGTAACTTAACTGCAGGCCTGATTGCAAAAGTAATGGGTCTACCAGTCAAACATTTTATTGCCGCCACTAACTTAAACGATACTGTTCCACGTTATTTGAAAACTGGCGAGTGGGCACCTCATGATACTGTAGCGACTTTGTCAAACGCCATGGATGTGAGTCAACCTAACAACTGGCCGCGCATTGAAGCCATGATTGAACAAGGGCTAGTGGACAAATCTGTTATCTCTGGCGATACGGTAGACGAAGAATATACCCAAGTGGCTATGCGTCAATTAGCTCAACTAGGTTATGTCAGTGAGCCTCATGCAGCCATCGCTTATAAAGCCTTGGTGAGAAAAATGGAAGAAGGCCAGACAGGTATTTTCTTAGGTACTGCTCATCCGGCTAAATTTCGTGAAACAGTCGAAAACGTTTTAGGACAACCTATTAGTTTGCCACAACCCTTGGCTGACTGTGCTGGTAAAGAAGGTTTGTCAGCTGAGCTAGCAAATGACTATCAAGCATTGAAAGCACATTTGTTTAGTTTGTTGGGTTAACAATATCCAATGAGTACTTGGGCCGATATTTTAAGTCATGAAAAACAGCAGCCTTATTTCCAGCAGATTATGCAATTTGTACAAAGTGAAAGGGCTGCAGGCAAAACTATCTATCCGCCTGAGCAAGATGTATTTAATGCTTTTACCCTGACCGAAGTTGAAAATGTAAAAGTAGTCATACTTGGTCAAGACCCTTACCACGGCCCTAATCAAGCACATGGTTTGTGTTTTTCGGTATTACCTAATGTTAAAAAGCCCCCTTCATTAGTCAATATTTATAAAGAATTAGCTTCCGATATTTCAAGTTTTAGCATTCCACAGCATGGCTTTTTGCAAAGTTGGGCAGAGCAGGGAGTATTGCTGCTAAATACAGTTCTTACCGTTGAACAAGGGCAAGCCCATTCACATTCCAAAATAGGTTGGGAACGATTTACTGATACTGTTGTTCGACAATTGAATGATCATTGTGACGGATTGGTATTTTTGTTGTGGGGCAGTCATGCTCAGAAAAAGGGCGCGGTAATAGATAAACACAAACATCATGTGCTGAGTGCACCCCATCCTTCACCTCTGTCAGCCCACCGTGGCTTTTTGGGTTGTAAACATTTCTCACAAACTAATAGTCTTTTAAAACAACAAAACAAAAGCCCAGTTAACTGGCAAGTTTAGTCGTTTAATTGTTTTCTAATATATTTGTTTAATAACACTTTATATTGAAACTTAGGATAGCTATGTTGATCTTATCTGCTAACAATCATTTCTAGAACGCGTATTATCCCAAGTTCAGGCTGTCCAATACTCGTCAAAATAAGGCCATAAAATGAGACGTACGTTTGTTTTAGTCACTGTTACTGCTTGGGTAGTGATGGTATTACTGAGCTTTAAATGGCCAAATATTATCTGGTTGAGCCTATTCTTAATTCCAGCTTCGCTAATTGGTTTATACGATATGTATCAAACCAAACATGCACTAAGGCGAAATTTTCCCTTTGTAGGGCGCGGGCGCTGGGTCATGGAATTTTTTAGACCATTTCTACGCCAGTACTTTTTTGAGTCTGAAACCGACGGTGTACCCATCAATAGAATGTTTAGGTCGGTGATTTATCAGCGTGCCAAGGGGGTAACTGATTCAGTGCCTTATGGCACTAAGCTAGACACTCAAGCCGTGGGATATGAATGGATAGGTCATTCCTTGGCCGCCATTCATGCCGATAAAGAGACACCAAGCCAGAGAGTCGATGTGGGTGGTCCAGATTGTTTGATGCCTTATTCTGCCAGTATTTTTAATATCTCAGCCATGAGTTATGGCTCGTTAAGTGGCAATGCAATACAAGCCTTAAACAAAGGTGCAAAGCAAGGTGGCTTTTTCCACAATACGGGTGAAGGTAGCGTGAGTCTTTCTCATTTAAAACATGGTGGCGACTTAGTTTGGCAGATTGGAACGGGTTATTTTGGTTGTAGAACCAAAGAAGGCGGTTTTGACGAAGATAGTTTCGCTAAAACAGCGACAAAAGATAACATCAAGATGATAGAAATTAAGCTATCCCAAGGCGCAAAGCCTGGTCATGGTGGTATTTTACCTGCCCACAAGAATACCATTGAGATAGCCCAAATTAGACAAGTCGAGCCAGGCACAAGGGTTGAATCACCGCCAACACATTCCGCTTTTTCTACGCCCCTTGAAATGATGGCGTTTATTAAACAACTGAGGGATTTGTCTGGTGGGAAACCAATAGGTTTTAAATTATGTATCGGCAGAAAAAGCGAATTTGTTGCTCTGTGTAAGGCGATGGTTGAAACAAAAATCCAACCTGATTTTATCACTGTTGATGGTGGTGAAGGCGGCACAGGTGCTGCGCCATTAGAATATTCTAATTCTGTTGGTATGCCACTTCGTGAGGCACTGGTATTTGTGGTTGACGTACTAGTCGGTTTTGGTTTGAAAAAAGAGATTAAAGTGATTGCTAGTGGTAAAACATTTACCGGTTTTCATTTAGTTAAAAATTTAGCTTTGGGCGCTGACATGTGTAATAGCGCTAGAGGCATGATGGTAGCACTGGGTTGTGTTCAGTCCTTGATTTGCCATACCAATGAGTGTCCAACAGGCATTGCCACTCAAGATCCGGCTTTAGCTTCAGGTTTAGTTGTGGGCGACAAAGCCACGCGAATTGCTCGTTTTCACAAAGAAACGGTGCACGCCACTTTTGATCTTGTTTCATCCGCTGGTTTATCCAATCCGAATCAGTTAAATCGATCTCATATCTACCGAAGGGTCAGCCAAACTGAAATAAAACGTTATGACGAAATCTACCTGAATGTAACAGACGGTTGTTTGTTGCAAGAAAACTGTCAGCCTAATGTGTTTGATTTAGAGATGAAAGAGTCCTCAGCACACAGTTTCATGCCTAAACAATTTATAGTCGAAGGGCACTCTGGTTTAGAAGAAATCTCTAGTTAAGCCAAGTTTGCAGTATGGCTCATCAAATATTGTGACTCATAAAAAAAGCCCTGAAAATTCAGGGCTTTTATATTTACAATAATTCTAATTCATCTTCCGCTGACATTCCCAACTCTCGTAATTCTAGTTTGAGCCGGTGTCTGTCGTGAATGGCTTCTATCTCTCGCCATTTTCGTTTATTTGCTTTGCTTTTAGATGACTTGGTTTCTGAATCTAAGGTAGACAATAATTCGGACTTATCCATTTTGATCTCCTTTATTATTTTTATAGCGCACTGATTACAAACATTCTCTTCAAACTATTGTGATGTTAAACACAAAACAACAGCTTAAAGACTATGTACCATATAGATTGTTAAAATAGAATAAGTATTTGTACTTTTTATTAACAAGTTGTGAACATTTAGTGACAACAGAAGAGTTGTTGTAGGAGGGATATTTTACTCGAGTAATCCTAATAATAAGAAAACGGCGACATTTTTAAAAAATGCCACCGTTTATAGTTGGGAAGGTAACAGACGTAAACTTACTGGTTAAGTTTGTCGTTAGCCGTTAGCTTTTCTAAATTTACTGATCAATTGATTGGTTGACGCATCAAAATTTAAGCTGGAATCTGTATTGACTAGTTTATCAAGCACTTGATTACCTAACTCTTTACCTAGTTCTACACCCCATTGATCGAAAGAGTTTACCCCCCAAATAGCCCCTTGTACGAAGACTTTATGTTCGTACATGGCAACCATCGCACCTAAGGTTTTAGGATCAACTTGATTGAACAGCAAGGTATTACTCGGCTTGTTACCAGGCATGGTTTTATGCGTGGCGAGTGATTCAAGCGTATCGTCATCTAAGCCCTTTGCAGCTAAATCAGCCTTACACTCGGCAAAGGTTTTACCTTGCATCAGCGCTTGTGTCTGACCAAAACAATTAGACGCTAACATGGCATGGTGAGTGTCATCTTGATTAGGCACGTTGAGCGGTAACATAAAGTCAGCAGGCACTAACACAGTACCTTGGTGGATAAGCTGGTGGAATGAATGTTGACCATTTGTACCTTCACTACCCCAAATAATAGGGCCAGTGGCGTAGTCTGTTTCTGTTAGAGAGCCTGCGATACGTTTACCGTTACTTTCCATATCCAGCTGTTGTACATAAGCAGGGAAACCACGTAAATAGTGATAGTAAGGTAATAACACATGACTTTGTGCTTGGAAAAAATTCACATACCACACACCTAGCAATGCCAATATCATCGGCAAATTTTGCTCTATGGGTGCAGTTTGGAAATGTTCATCCATTTCAAATGCACCTTGCAATAATTCACGATAGTTGTCGTAACCTATTGTCAGTGCAATGGGTAAACCAATCGCTGACCAAAGTGAATAACGACCACCTACCCAATCCCACATTGGGAAAATATTGTCTTCGGCCATACCAAATTCGGTAGCGGCTTTAATATTAGAAGAGACCGCTATAAAATGTTTGGCGATATCTTGTTGTGAACCACCTGCCGCCAAAAACCAAGCTTTAGCAGTAAGTGTATTTTGTAAGGTTTCTTGTGTGGTGAATGATTTAGAAGACATCACGACCAAGGTTTCTTCGTGATCAACTGTGGCTAATACATCTTGGATATGACAACCATCCACATTCGCCACGTAATGTACTTTTACGCCTTTAAACCAATAAGGCTTAAGCGCTTCGGACATGATTTTAGGCCCAAGAAAAGAGCCTCCAATACCAATAGCGACAATTTGCTTTAACGACTTTCCGGTATAACCTTTGCGTTCACCGCTATGAATGCTGGCAACAAAGTCTTGGATTTTTTGCTGACAGGCCAACACTTCAGGCATCACATCTTCACCGTCGACTAAAACCGGTTTACCTGAAAAGTTACGCAGTGCCGTATGTAATACCGCGCGTTGTTCAGTGTGATTGATGATTTCACCGGCAAACATGGCCTGACTTTTTTCACTTACCTGACATTCATTGGCCAGTGTCTGTAATGCGAGCATCACTTCGTCGGTAATAAGGTTTTTTGAAAAATCTAATTCAATACCGCAGGCCGCTTGAGTATAGTTTTCAGCGCGCTGTGGGTCGGCGGCAAACCAGTCCCGCATGTGTTGAGTTTTTATTTGAGTGGCTAATTTTTCAAGGTTTTGCCACGCGGGAGATGCCGTTAGTGCTGTCATAATATGTTCTCAATGTAGGGTAAAAATTAGGTATGACTGTAATCTTGACTAGAAAGCAAAAAGCGCCGAATTCGACGCTTTTTAGTACTCATTTAACTTATAGGTAGCTTCTTAACATCGCTTCCAATTTAACTTGGTCAGCGGCGAAGTTACGAATACCTTCAGATAATTTTTCTGTGGCCATGGCGTCTTGATTCATATCCCAGCGGAACTGAGTTTCAGTTAAAGGTGCGCCAGGTGTTTTAGTCGCGCCATTGTCTTTCAACTTAATAGGCAAAGGTGCGTCAGTTTGAGACAACTCTTCTAATAAGCCTGGTCCTATGGTTAAACGGTCACAACCTGCTAGTTCGGTAATTTCACCTGTGTTACGGAAGCTAGCGCCCATGACAACGGTTTTATAACCATGCTCTTTATAATAATTATAAATTTTAGTCACAGATACCACACCCGGATCTTCGGCTGAAGTGTAGTCAGTTTTACCGGTACTTTTCTTGTACCAATCAAGAATACGTCCTACAAAAGGAGAGATTAAAAACGCACCTGCTTCTGCACATGCTTGAGCCTGAGCAAAACCAAACAACAAGGTAAGATTACAGTTAATGCCTTCCTTTTCTAATACTTCTGCCGCTTTAATACCTTCCCAAGTAGAAGCCAATTTAATCAATATACGACTTTTATCGATACCCGCTTCTTTATACAGAGCAATCAATTTATGGGCTTTTTCGATACTAGCAGCGGTGTCAAATGACAAACGCGCATCCACTTCTGTAGAAATACGACCGGGTACGATATTCACAATATCGGTACCGATAGTGACTGATAATTTGTCACCAGCATCAATAATTTGTTGTTCAGCGTCAGAAGATTGTTCTTTGGCCCATGCCACTGCACTGACTAAGTGAGACTTATACTGCGGCATTTCTGCTGCTTTAAGTAACAATGATGGGTTAGTGGTGGCATCTACCGGTTGGTATTTTTTTATGGCTTCAATATCGCCAGTGTCAGCCACAACTGTGGTGATTTCTCGTAATGCTTGTAATTGGTTAGACATATTATCCTCTATAAGTAATGACGCTTTATTCACTATCACATTGCAATATGTATAGCTTGGCAAAATTGTTTAGGAATTCAAAGAAGTAAGCTGACATATCTTATGTCTTAATGCTTACCATATGGCGATAAGTTAGATTAGGTACAGGGTATAACCGTTGAATATCAGACGCCAGTAAAACGCTTTATTTGCTAACAAAAATAACGGCTATGTGAAATCACATAACCATTTAGGCCTGTAAATCTTTAAAATATTTATGCTCATGTCTACACACTCTAACTATCCATGTACCACAGACGTCTATAGAAATTGGGAAATGCCTTAGTCCGTTAGTAAATAGTGAGAGAACTCCTCTCTTCCTTGTTCGTAGGCTTGAAGGGCATTTTCAAATTCATACTTTAATTCAGGTAAAACACTATATAAGTTTTCTTGTTGCTGTTGGTGTTGTGCTATTTCGTCTCTTATCACTATTCGCTGATTCCGGTTAAGACCATCAGCAATCATCAGTTCACTTTTGTCGACAATAGCGTGCTCAAGCCAGTCTATATTTTTGTAAGTGTCTTCGAGATCTGCCGTTCGTTGATTTAATATGTTTTTTAACCCATAAAGCGTTTGTCCATCGGTGAAGCCAGCTAAAAAATCTGTTTCAAATTGTTCAGGACAATTGCGTTTATAGGTTTTTCCTTGGCGACCTTGAGAAAATCCGTTATTGGTTGTGCAAAACTTTTTAGACCCTGCAAAGTGCCCTTTACGGTAAGTGGCCAAGTCTGGAGTGACACCGTACTCTGCACATTCTTCTCTGTGTTGAGAAATGCGTGTTTCATTCTTGCCAAAACTACCATCTTCAAAACCTATTAATTGCCAATCAGCAGTCAAACAATCTGATTCGTTCATATTGGCGCAATTTGATAGCAATAAAGCGATGCTAGTGATGCCTAAAAATCTTAAGTACATATTAATCCTTATCTGTACGTGGTTTTTATATAGGTCAATTGTATGTTAATTCTGGCTGAAGCTTATTTCAAATACAAAGAAAATTGAAATCCAACTTGTATTTGCCTATGTATCCCACATATTGCTTAGAGTAGTTTTTAACATTAGCTTTATATTTACAGGATCTCATTGAATGTTAGTTGTTATTTCACCCGCCAAAAATCTCGATTTTGACTCTCCTTCGACAACAGACATATTCACTCAGCCAGAGATGTTGGATGATTCAAAAAGGCTGATCAAACATTGTCAAAAATTAAGCCCAGCTAAGATTAGTTCGTTAATGAAAATTAGTGATAAATTAGCCGGCTTGAACGCTGATCGTTACGCCACTTGGCACACACCTTTTGATACTGACAATGCAAAACAAGCCTTATTGGCATTTAATGGTGACGTTTACACTGGGTTAGATGCAGTATCATTTAGTCAAGATGACTTTAACTACGCGCAACAACACCTGCGTATATTGTCAGGATTGTATGGTGTGTTACGGCCACTGGATCTGATGCAAGCATATCGGTTAGAAATGGGCACTAAACTAGACACTGGAAAAGATAAAAACCTATACCAATTTTGGGATGAGCGTATTAGTCATAAATTAAATGCCGCTATTGATCAGCAAGGTGACAATGTTTTGGTTAACTTAGCGTCAAATGAATATTTTAAGGCGGTAAAACCCAAAATTTTGAACGCACAAATTTACACACCGGTATTTCAAGATTGTAAGAATGGGCAATATAAAGTGATTAGCTTTTTCGCCAAAAAAGCCAGAGGCATGATGGCTCGATTTATTATCCAAAATCGTTTGACTGAAGTGAGTCAATTAAAACAATTTGATACGGCTGGGTATAGGTTCTCTGAGCTAAAAAGTAAGGGAAATGAATTGGTGTTTACGCGGGAGGAGCAGAACTAGGTTTTCTTTACTGTGAATCAAAAAGCCAGTTATACCCAAGGTTTTTGTTTGAATCATTAAGCTGTCATCACGAATTTTCTCATAAGTGTTTGGCCATTCTTTTAGTTTGGCCGCTAACAATTTAGTCATGAAATCCTTCTCCTACCAAAGTTATGGTCTAGCATACCTAAGTATCAAATTGTAGATTTCTTAGTCAATCTAATTACTGTCTAATGCGCGCCATCGAAACACAGCACGTTTCACCAGTTACTAAAACTTAAGCAAAACACCGAGGAATTGACCATGTTGAAATTAGTTAAAACTACCATCGCAATCGCTACTATCTCTTTATTTACAGTGGGCAATGCCCAAGCTAATGTAGGCGACGCGTTACAAAACATTTGTACTATCGTCAAAGCTGATGACAAAAGTGAGTTACGTAAAAAAATGAAACTTGTTCAATCAGACTATAAACTTAAACTTAAGGATATTTATGCTGGTATCTCTTGTGGCGGCAACAGTCTTATCCGCACAGCAATGCTTAATAACGCTGTTGAAACAGGCACATTAATGGTTAAGAAAATGCCTAAGGGTGATTTAAGTGCTCCAGAGCAAGATGGCAAAACTGTTATCGCTTGGGCTTCAGAAAACGGACTAGATAATTCACCAATCGTCACTGTGCTTAAAGGTAGAATCTAAGCAGCAAAATAGACATCCTAGAAACGATTAGTTTAATAGGAACCGGTTCAGTGAGTAACAAATAATTGAATAAAAATGGTCTCAGATGAGGCCATTTTTTTTGGCTCAAAAAAGTAAGTTTGCCAACCTGAATGTGCCTAGTATTTAGGTAGCCACCATTTTAGAGACAGGAAGTTTGTCGGTTTTTATTGATTAATTAGGAACAGTTGTTTAGTTTTATGAAAACGTTTCCAAAAATCAGAGAGATAAGGTCATATTCATTGCCAATGATAAAGTTAAAATTTAAACAGATATTAAAATCCACAACATTTCTTTTACTGTCATTGGCTGCTTTAGCGGCATGTTCAGATTCAAAAAACATGAAAACCAGTGAAAAGCTGGTCCCTGTTTTTGCTGAAAAAATTACAGGTATAACTGTTACGCCAGAGAACTGGCCTAAACAAGTCCCTCCTATCAAACGAACAGCAGAACAAGAAGCAAAAATCCTAGAGATTTTGACAAAGATGACCCTGGAAGAAAAAGTCGGTCAGGTTATTCAAGGTGATATTGCTTCAGTCACGCCTGAAGAAGCGAGAGAATATAATTTAGGCTCGGTATTAAACGGCGGCAACAGCGCCCCAGGCGATGATAATCGAGCGCCAGCAGAAGAGTGGTTGAAGCTAGCGGATGAATTTTATAAGGCGTCTACAGATACCAGTGACGGTGGTGTTGGTATTCCATTGTTGTGGGGAATCGATGCAGTTCACGGCAATAACAACCTGCTTGGTGCAACTATCTTTCCGCATAATATTGGTTTAGGTGCGGCTAATGAGCCAGATTTAATGGGCAAAATTGGTGAAATTACGGCAAAAGAAATTCTGGTAGTCGGACTTGATTGGACCTTCGCACCTACTTTAGCGGTGGTGCAGAATGATAAGTGGGGTCGTACTTACGAGAGTTATTCAGAAAATCCTGAAATTGTTGCTAGTTTTGCCGGACCATTGGTTGAAGGTATTCAAGGAAAAGTGAATACCGATAGCTTTCTTGCTAAAGATCATTTGCTGGCAAACGTGAAACATTTCCTAGGCGACGGTGGCACTAAAGATGGTAAGGACCAAGGTGATACCTTTGTTAGTGAAGCGGTAATGCGAGATGTTCATGGAGCGGGTTATCCACCGGCTATTCAGCATGGCGCGTTGGTGGTGATGGCATCGTTCAATAGTTGGCATGGCAGGAAAATGCATGGTAGCCGTGAAATGCTAAATGATATCTTGGTCGAACGTTTGGGTTTTGACGGTGTAGTTGTTGGTGATTGGAATGGTCACGGACAAGTGGAGGGGTGTAGTAATGTGTCTTGTCCACAGGCGTTTAATGCAGGTCTGGATATGTTTATGGCCCCTGATAGTTGGAAAGGATTGTATAAAAACACGCTTAAACAGGTGAAATCAGGTGAGATTAGTTTGAAACGCTTAGATCAAGCCGTATCACGTATTTTACGGGTTAAATTGCGTGCTGGTTTATTTGAAGCTGAGTTGCCATCTAAGCGCCCTTTTGCTGGTAAGTTTGACCTATTAGGCTCTAGTGAACATAAAGCCATAGCCAGAGAGGCAGTGCGTAAATCGCTAGTACTTCTTAAAAATAACGACCATTTATTGCCTTTGCAAGCTAACTCAAAAGTATTGGTTGCAGGTGGTGGAGCAAACAACATTGGTCAACAATCCGGTGGCTGGACATTAACTTGGCAAGGTACTGGCAATAAAAATTCTGATTTTCCTAATGGTGAATCGATTTATCAAGGCATTCAAAAAGCAGTTCAAACCGCTGATGGCCAAGTTGAGCTTAGTGACAACGGCGATTTCGAAACAAAACCTGATGTAGCAATAGTGGTCTTTGGTGAACAACCTTATGCTGAGTTCCAAGGCGATGTGACAGATTTAGATTACAAACCCAATGCAGATCATGTTTTGTTAAAATCCCTTAAAGAGCAGGGTATTCCTACTGTATCAATATTTTTATCTGGCCGCGGTATGTGGGTGAACCCAGAACTAAATGTATCTGATGCATTTGTAGCGGCTTGGTTACCTGGTTCTGAAGGCGGAGGCATAGCGGACTTATTATTTAAAGATGCCAAAGGGAATGTTCAATATGACTTTACTGGACGTTTGTCTTTTTCTTGGCCAGCTAACCCTCTTGATGTTGAAGTGAATATAGGTGACGAAAATTACCAACCTTTATTTGCTTATGGTTATGGATTATCGGTAAATGATAGACAAAACATATCGTTATTGAGCGAAGAGATAGACCCTTCTGTTAGCCAAATTAGTGATAGCCGGTTCTTATTTGCTGGTGATCCGGTGCAGCCATGGCGTTTAGTGTTGAATGATGCGGGCGGTAACACACAAGTGAGTGCTAATTCTCAAGCCAGTTCGTTATCAAAGTTATTTGTTCAAGCCACAGACAATAAGGCTCAAGAAGATACCGTTCAAGCCACTTGGAGCGGTAGAGCAAATTTATCAATACAGGGTAATCCAGTTAACTTAACAGCTAAAGTCACTCAAGGCATGGCGTTAGTTTTTAATTACAATGTGCTTGAACAAGGAGCGAGCAAGGTAGTGTTGAGCTCTGGATGTGGAGTCGATTGTGCTGGTGAGCTAGATATCACAGCATCACTAACGTCTAAGGTGGGATTGGGTTGGCAACAAGCCAACATTGCGCTTACTTGTTTTGCCAAAGCTGGCAGTAATATGCAAAAAGTAGACATTCCCTTTTTACTAGCTGCGGATGATGGTTTGGTCATTCAGTTAAGTGAAATCAACATTAAAATGGCCCAGAAGAGTATGGAGAGTTGCAACCTATAACGCTCCAGTATCCTAGAGTTTACTAATGTAAAACTCTAGGATACTGGTTTTAATTAAGTGCATTGCAAGTTGCAGTGAAGTAGTTTAATTGACTTGGTTACTAGAAGAGACATCAGTTTGTTTTCTACTTTTACTCAGTTGTGCCAAGTTTTCTAACAAAAAGGCTTCCGCTTTTTGTTCATTTTCAAACAGTACAGTTTCAATATCGATATGATTTCCGCAGTCATGCATGATTGTTTGAGTTTGAGCTTTGCCAACGTAGGAGTCGAAACAATAAGCTTCAAAACAGCAGCCCAATTTTATACAGCTGCTATAGGTACCCACAATGATCTGTTGTGCTTCAGGTGTTGTGGCTTGAAAGTTTTTGCTATTACATAGGTAAGCCCATGATTGGCCTTCATAAGTTTGACCTAACTTTTTTAACTTCTCTGCGTAATAATTAATGACAGCCGTACCGCATGCGCCGGATAAAATCACCACTACAATTTCACCGCGTTTGTATAGTTCAACGCCACCATTTCTGTCCTTAAAAACGTATTTCAATTTTTAGCGCTCTTAGAAGCCAACAGGTCATTTTAAGCTACCTTAAACCGGACAATTTTAATAGTAGAATCGAACTCAAATTCTGTTTGATACTTTGTTCTGGCTTGCTATCTATTACGATTCCCCTTACCTTGCCGACTCTTGAATTTTTAGAACCTTAGGCCCTAATACATGCAAGTCTCCTCAGAGGGATTTATTCTTACAGCCCGCAACATAGAACGTCATGGTAAAACCTACATTGAATGCTGGTTTTTAACCGAAAACGGCGTGGTAAAGGCTATATCAAATTCACAGCAAGGGTTGTTTTTCATTCTCCAAGATGACGCCGCCGAAGTGACGCGGTTACTGACAAAAAACAGCATTGAGCATAGATATAGTTCATTGGCATTAAATACCTTTGAACATCAAAAAGTAGGTGGCGTGTATTTTGATAGAAACAACTCACTGTACAAAGCCAAAACATTACTAAAGCAACATCAAATTAGTTGTTTTGAGGATGATGTGCGTTTAACAGAGCGTTATTTGATGGAACGTTTTGTATATGGCAGTGCTGCCTTTTCAGGCAAACAAGTTGTAAACCAATCGAAATCATCTGAAGTAATTGATATTCAATGTAAACCCAGTCAATTTGTGCCGCATTTTACCTTGTTATCTATTGATATCGAATGCAGTGAACAGGGTGAATTGTTTTCTATTGGACTCGCCAGCGATACCTATAAGTGTGTGTTAATGATTGGCAAGTCAGAAGCAGCTGAAGACTGGGTCGTCTGGGTGGATAATGAAAAAACGTTACTGCAGCAGTTCGTTATTCAAGTGAATCGCTTCGATCCAGACATCATTATTGGTTGGAACGTGGTCAATTTTGATTTTCGATTATTGATCAAACGTGCCGCTTTACATCGAGTTGAATTGTCTTTGGGACGTGATAATCAAGCTATTTCATGGCGAGATGCTAGAAATGAAGTGAATCAGGGATTTGTATCCATGCCCGGCAGGGTGGTGGTGGATGGTATTGATGCTCTGAAAACGGCGACTTATCACTTTGACAGCTTTAGTTTAGAGAATGTTGCCCAAACCTTATTAGGCAAAGGTAAAAAGACTGAAAATGTTGACGATAGGCTTGCCCAGATTGAATACGATTTCAAACACAACAAGGTCAAGTTAGCCGAATACAATCTGCAAGATTGCCAGTTAGTGCTAGATATTTTTGCACACACAAAAGTCCTTGATTTTTTAACGCTACGTAGCCAGCTAACTGGTCTTGAGCTTGACCGAATGGGCGGCTCAGTGGCAGCGTTTATCAATTTGTATCTACCTAAGTTGCATCGGGCAGGGTATGTTTCACCTAATCGCCCAAAGGATGGTGGTTTAGCCAGTCCTGGTGGATATGTGATGAGTTCCAAACCGGGTTTATATCAACACGTATTAGTGTTGGATTTTAAGAGCCTCTACCCATCCATCATACGTACCTTTAAGATAGACCCCCTTGGGTTAGTGGAAGGGTTAGCATCACCGGATAAGGCGATTGAGGGCTATCGTGGGGCTAAATTTAGTCGAGACAAACACTTTTTGCCTGAAATTATCACATCGCTTTGGCAGCAGCGCGATGAGGCCAAGAAAAACCAAGATGCAGCGCGTAGTCAGGCGATAAAAATTCTGATGAATTCGTTTTATGGAGTATTAGGCTCAGGAGGTTGTCCGTTTTACGATACACGTTTAGCTAGTTCAATTACCATGCGTGGTCATGACATTATGCAAACCACAGCGAAATGGATTGAACAAGCCGGTTATGAGGTCATTTATGGCGATACCGATTCGACCTTCGTGTGGTTAAACGGCGAGTATTCAAGTCAACAAGCTATCCAAATTGGTCAATCACTTGCTCTTGAAATCAATCAAAAATGGCAAGATAACATCCAACAAACCCATCAACTTGATTGTGATTTAGAAATCGAGTTTGAAACCCATTTTAGTCAATTTTTAATGCCCACTATTCGTGGTTCAGAATTGGGAAGTAAAAAACGTTATGCGGGACTAAAAACAAACAAAGACGGCGAAGAGCTTATATTTAAAGGTTTGGAAACAGTGCGTTCTGACTGGACTCAACTGGCGAAGGGTTTTCAACTTAAGTTATATCAAATGGTCTTTGCCGGACAAAACGTGCAAGAGTATGTATTACAAACCATTCAAGATACCCGCTCTGGTAAGCTTGATGAGCAACTGGTTTATCGAAAACGTATTCGCCGTAGATTAGATCTTTATGTCAAAAACGTGCCGCCCCATGTGAAGGCAGCAAGGTTGGCCGATCAACAAAATGCAGCGTTAGGTAAAACACTTAAATATCAGCACAAAGGCTGGATTTCTTATGTGATCACCATTAATGGCCCACAACCAATAGAATACTTAACTAGTCAAATAGACTATGACCATTACGTGGAAAAACAAGTCAAACCAATTGCTGAGGGAATACTGCCGTTTATAGATTTGTCCTTTGAAAACATGACCAGCCAACAAATGGGCCTGTTCTAAGGAAAATAATAAGGTATTAACAACACAAAGATCTCATTTCCATTCTGTACAAAGATAGAAAGTATACGATTAGAAGGTTATCTCTGTATTGTAAATGGCCCAGTTAAAATTAAGTTTATTTCTGTTTAACTAACCAATTAATCAGCTCAACAGATTGGTCTGGGGTCATGTCGCGAGTGAATATCGCTTGGTATTTTTCGTTAATAATGATGGTCGGGACACTTCTTACACCTCTGGCAATTTTGTCATTTTTGGCGACTTGGCTGCGAATGCCAAAACTCGTCATCATCTTCTCTAGCTTAGCTACATCAGCTCCTGTTCTCGCATAAACAGCTAGGATATCAGCCTTACTAGTAATGGGGGTTCTTTGTTGATGGATCGCGCTAAATAGCGCCTTATTGAATTGCACATCAGTTTTTAATGCTTTGGCGGCTAACATAGCTGCCGTTGCGTGATTTTGAGTTTCCTTAGTGGTGCTACCGTTAAAATTAACATGTACTTTTTCAAATGGGATACTTGATGGTAGGTCACGTTTAATCTGCGGTACTACGGTTTCAAAGGCGTTACAAGCGGGACACCAATACGAAAATACTTCTTGTACTTTAGGTTTACTGCTCGGTTTTTCAGCAATCACTTTATAATGAGTATTCTCTTGCCATTTGGATTGCGCTAAAGAATCAAAATTTGTTAAAAGTAACAATATAACTAAAAATAACTGACGCATAAAAAAAGCTCTCTTGATGTTTATTGGGGGGGAGGCGTTAAATAAAAAGCCAGCTAAATTTCTAACTGGCTTGAAGTCTATACTACTTAAATAAAACCTGAGTATTTACTTTTTATTGGATAAAAATACGATTAAATCAACATGTTCATCTGGGGTCATATCGCGTGTAAAAGTAGCTTGATACTTACCATTAACAATAAAATTAGGTACGCTGTTGACGTATTTTCTGTATTCTTTTATAGCTTTGTTGTTCATATTTAGTCTACTTTTCACGCCAAAACTAGACATCATTTTATCAAATTCTTCTGGCTCAACACCATTCACTACAAAGATGTTTTTTAAGTCTTTAATACCTGTAATTGATGAGCGAGAGACGTGTATATATTTAAATATGGCTTGATTAAGCTGGTCAGCTTTTTTCAACTCTCTGGCTACCATCATCGCTTTAGTGGCATCGTCCTGAATGGCTTGGCTAGTGAAACCCATAAAGTTGACATGTACTTTTTTAAATTCAACATCATCTGCCAATTTAGATTTCATGTCTTTGACAATTGGCTCAAAGTTAAAACAGTGAGGACACCAAAACGAAAAGAATTCTAGTACTTCTTTTTTTTCAGTCGCTTGCTCAGCGATTACTTTGTAATGCTCACCTTCTTGCCATTTTTCTTGGGCACAGGCTTGTAGCGGTATCAATATAGCTAAACTGAGTATTAACAATATTTTTTTCATAACTTCTCACAACTAATTTAAAATTTGCCAGCAGATTAGCACAGCTTTATCTATTTTCCGATAGTGGCTTATGCATAGATACCTCTTTTTTAAAAACAAAAACGCCCCAATAATGGAGCGTTTAGAAATTAACTTTCGATATTAATTTTCAGAACACATAATTGGCTCCAAAGCGAATTAGGGTCACATCTTGATCACTTAGATCGTCAGTGAATTTACTCACATCCACTTTCAACGCAATGTTAACGTCGTAGTCGTAACGCAAGGTTGCTGACACAGTGGTGTCTTCAGAGTTATTCGCAAATAATAAACCATTTGACACGCTGTTTAATGCACCAGTGATTATCGCACTTGAATTAGGTTGCGGTAATAAGGTTAACGGCGCTCCAACTGCGGCAATCACTCCTTGATTTACTGACATACCAAAAGGTGAATTGACAAAATTTTGCACTTGGGTAATCGACAATTGTGCAGACGTCAACTGACTAACTTGTGACGGGAATTTTATGTCAGCTTCACTTTTTGATTTTTCGTAAGTGATTGAGGGTGTCCATTTTCCTTTTCGCATTCCTGCTGTTACGTAATAGGCTTCAGTTGAAGATAAGAAGGATTGAGCTACATCAATACTGGTTATTTCAGCACTAACAAACCAATCAAATTTATCCACTTGCACAGACAACCCTAGGAATTCCCCTTTATCATCTTCCCATTTTAATAATTCACCAAGTTCACTAAACCCAGTTGCGTAAATAGAATCTAATCCAGCAGAGGCTTGTATTAGATCAGCTCTAGTTGAGTTACCAATATTCAAAGTAGATTTAGCTGTACCTGCTACACCGCGAATTTTAAACCAGTCATAAGTCGCTTCAGCTGACAGTACTAAGGCATTGTTACCTGTTACTTCAGTACCTAGTGTCGGTCCATTAAAAGTACCAGTTGAAAAGTTAATATTATATTCCCAATCACCGGCGTAATCCGCGTAGTCAAAGCGAATCCCTTCAAGATTGTTAAAAGGTACGTCATACACAGATCTTGGGGTAGTTAGCCAATGGTAAGAATATCCAACATCTTTAGAGGCTGAATAATTAAATAGCGGTAAGCGTAAACGACCAGCCACAATACTTAGGTTGTCAGTCGCCTCATAGGTTAAATAAGCCCATTCAAACTCTGGATCATAGTTATTTGCACCTTTAGCCACTAATTGCCCAGTAGCTGTCATTTTATCGTTGATATCACCGCTAATTTGAATCGCAAATAAACTCTCCTCTGAAAAACTAAAACGGTCATCATAACCATATAAGGTATTGTTAGAATCTGTCATTCCGCCTGTAAAATTAGCAAAACCGTTAATTCTGACTTCTGCTTGTGCAGTAAACGTACTGGCGGTCAAAGCCGCAATAGTTAATAATTTTTTCACAATAATGCTCCTAATTAGTTCAACGAAATGACTTTAACTGCATCTGAAACTGATGCGCTGTCTACATAACCAATGGCATTTTGGTTGTCTGCGACTATCGCTAAAACTGCAGCGTCGTTGTCCAATTCTTTCGGCGGTATGCCTTTGCCAGTAAATACAAGTTTTGACCAGTAAGCTGCTATTTGTGTTGAACTACGACCCAAAGTGTTAGTGTCAAAAGAGTCACGAGCACTTGAAGAAGGCGTTTGGTTTACCGGTAATACTTCCTTACCATTAGAGAACTTTTTCTCTTTGCCTAAAAATATGCGTTGAACAGCCTTTTTACTGAGTGCTGCGTCGTTACTTGGATGAACAACAACTACTACGTCAGCCAAAGAAAAGAATGAAATAGAGTAGCCAACTGCTATTCCGGTTAGGATTTTTGTAAAAGACTTTATGTGCATGTCATTTGCCTATATGAGGTTTATTAAGTATGAATATTCATAGCATTTATGTGCCAAAAACCAAATCTTACCGATTACAACTTTTCTAATAAATGGCATTAAACCATTTTTAAAACAAAGGCTTATATTATTATTGATCTAGTGATACTAATTTCGACGCACATATTATGGTATAAGAAATTAAAAGATACAGTGTTTATAGGTATTTAAACTCATACATTGTTATGTGAAATAGATACCCTTACCATCAATGTTTTATGAATGTTTTTTTATGTCCTAATTAGCATTGATTTTTGTTGCACAAAGTGCTACAGAAAGTTGCTAACTCATTGTTGTACATTGTAAAAGTAGTAGGTAATCGACCACAAAGCAATACGACTTTCGTATAGAACGTATTGACTCAAGTGCGTGAAAAAAAGCTTAAAATGCCAGTGGTGGCTCTTGTAATGCAGAGAGTTGCTCTTTCAAGCCTAGGATTTGTTGTTCCCAATATTTACCATCAGCAAACCAAGGGAAAGCTTGCGGAAAAGCGGGATCTTGCCAGCGCCTTGCCAACCAAGCCATATAATGCACCATACGCATGGCGCGTAATGGTTCTATTAATGCGAGCTGAGTAGTATCAAAATCACAAAATTCTTCATAGGCTTCTATTAGGGTATCCATTTGAATAAACTGTTGTTGCCTGTCGCCTGAAAGCATCATCCATAAATCTTGAATGGCTGGCCCACTTCTACAATCATCTAAATCAACAAAAGTAGGGCCATCTCGCCACAATATGTTACCTGGGTGACAATCTCCGTGGAGCCTAATGTTATTTGTGCTGGTGTAAAGCGACAAAGCTAAATCAGCCACTTGTTGTAAGATAGTGAAAAAGGCTTGATGCAAGCCTGAAGGGATTAGTGGACTGTTTTGTAGTTCTTGAAGTGGAGTAATCAAGTAATCATCAACACTAATGATAGGGCGGTGGACAAAGTTGGCACTTTTAGCAACAGCATGAATTCTACCAATAAAACGTCCCATCCATTCGACTTGATTTAAATCATCTACTTCAAATTGCCGGCCTCCTACAGAGGGGAAAAGTGCAAAATAGAAGTCATCATAAACATGCAAGCTTTGCTTGTTATTAACCAGTGGTGCAACCACAGGTATTTCGTGAGAAGCCAACTCAATAGAAAAGTCATGTTCTTCTTGAATTTGTGCTTGGCTCCAACGTTGTGGTCGATAAAACTTCGCCACGTAACGTTTTTTATCTTCTGCTACAAATTGATAAACCCTATTTTCGTAGCTGTTTAGTGCCAATAAACCAGATTCAACTAAAATACCTTGTGATTCTATGGCGTCGAGTATTAAGTCAGGGGTGAGTCCCGAAAAATCAAAAGTACTCACAAATCAGGATACAAAAATTTACTTATTTCTTGCACCTTAACTTGGTTTTCTTGGTCGTCAATTGATTCAACACGAAAGCTAAACTCAGTGGATTCTTGGGTCAATTTATTGGGGTTGATGGCAATGCTCAGAGGTAAATTGAACACTTCGCCTCCTGCAACTGTTGCCTCATTTTGACCAATATAAGTGTGTCCCTCAAGGTTATCAACGTATACGCGGTAACGATGTGTGAGTTGCGATTTATTCAGAATTTTAATGGTAAATACGTTCTCAATCAGTCCATTCCCTGTTTCTCGATACATAGGAACCCTGTCTTTTATAATGTCTATTTCTAACGGTTTTCTAGATGCAATTTCGAAGACTAATAACCCTGACATTAGCACTAGGACTATGGCATAACCGATTAGTTTAGGTCGAAATATTTTTGTTGTGCCACCGGCCAATTCCGTTTCTGAGGTAAAACTAATCAAACCTTTTGGATAATTCATTTTATCCATTACACCGTTGCAGGCATCAACACAAGCACCGCAATTTATGCATTCGTATTGCAATCCGTTTCGGATATCTATGCCTGTAGGGCAAACTTGAACACATAGGTTGCAATCAATACAGTCGCCTAAACCATTTTGAAGATTACTTTCGCGGCTAGCTTTTCGTCCCCTTGGTCCTCGTTGTTCTCCTCTTGCGGCGTTATACGCAACGGTATAGGTATCTTTGTCGAACATGGCAGATTGAAAACGTGCGTACGGGCATATGTGGGTACACATGATTTCACGCATCCAACCGGCGTTACCATAAGTACAAATGGTAAAAAATAGAACCCAAAAGACAATCCAAAAGCTACTTGAAAAGGTGAAAAACTCAAAGAATAAATAGTCGATTGGTGTGAAGTAACCGACAAACGTGAGAGAGGTTAATAAAGCCGTACTGACCCAAGCCAAATGTTTAAGTGTTTTACGCCATAACTTGTCAAAGTCCATTTTCCTTTGATCTAGTTTCATTCGTTTATTACGGCTGCCTTCAATTCTTTCTTCAAACCAGATGTAAATAAAGGTCCAAGTAGTTTGTGGGCACATAAAACCACACCAAACTCGGCCCGCAAAGGTTGTCACAAAAAATAGTGCAAAGGCGGCGACTATCAAAATCCACGCTAAAAGCGTTAAATCTTGGGGCCACAGTGTTAAGCCAAATATATTAAAACGCTGTGCACCAATATCAAATAACACGGCTTGAGAGTCGTTAAACTGGATCCAAGGTAATACCGCAAAACTTCCTAGAAAAAACAGTCCGAAAAATCGGCGAATATTTTCCAACATGCCGGTAACCGCGCGCACGTATATTCTACTGCGAGGAGTATAGGTATTGTCATGTTTGTTTTTATCTGGGCGGTGTACTTTTACGGGTGAGATGTTTTTAACAGGAATTCGCTCACTCATTAGATGTCCTTGGTATATCGAAAAAGGCAAAAGCAGAGAGTTCTATAGACTCTAATTACCAAGCAAGTATATCAGTATGTTAACTGCTGTGCTTGATCTCGGTCAGGCTTTTTCTGGTTATTGGTAGACCACTAAATGTAATTCAAAGGTTATTCTTAGGTATTAGAGCACATAACTATTGACTGTTTTTTACTGGGGTGTTTTCACGTAGCATAGCTAATCTTCTAATGATTGAACTGTATTTGAGTCACACGGTATGTTGCGTTTTATTGTAGTTACGTTTGAAATTTTGGCATTGATAATGATTTTGCGCAGTGCATTTGTGCAATTTTGGTTAACTGACGTGCAAACAACTACATCACAGTGGATGCTTGATATATCCATGACAATTGACAACCAACAGCTGACTAAGTTTAGACAAGATATTTCGGCCCATGTACAAGGTTTAACCGAGCCACAAACAGAATATTTGCATAGAATTACCAGCACAAAAACTGAACTGAAGAAGTTTAACCAACATTATTGTCGCGCTGGTGACAAAAATCCTTTCATCTATGGAACAAATTTACACTATGTCTGTGGAGAGATCAGTCGAAAGGGTATTATTGATAAAATTAGTTAAAAGGATTGGGCAAGCTAATGACAAATTTAGCGCCACCCAATTTGCCTTCTGTTACATAGCAATTTCCTTGATGCCACTCGACAATTCTTTTTACAATAGCTAAACCTAGACCCGCACCACCTTTTTGTCTATCTCGACTCTCATCAGGACGAAAAAAAGGAGAAAATATCTTTTTACGCATTTCCTGTGATACGCCAACTCCGTCATCCTCTACGCAAATCTGAATAACGTCTTTTTGTTTGATCACGTATATATCTAACATCTCGTTGGCATAACGTTTACCATTTAATACTAAATTTTCAATGGCCCTTTCTATAAAATGTTCATCAGCCAATACATGAGGATCATCACCATAAACCATTACGTTTAAGGTAGACAAGTGACTTCCTTTCAGCCGATCAACTAATTGCTGACATAATTGTTTAATCGGAATTTCAGCTAAATTCATCTCTGGTATTCGAGCGTCTGTACTGGCGTAATCAAGCATTTCTTGTACAAGGTTTTCCAATTCATTGACGTCTTGTTGCATACCCAGCCAAGGATTACTCTGCGCTGGAGGATTCATGGCAAGAGCAAATTTTAATCTGGCTAGCGGTGTGCGAAACTCATGTGTTACCGCGCCACTTAGCTCTCGCTGATTTTGCATAAGTTGGGTAATTTGCCGTCCCATGTTGTTAAGGGATTTTGCTATAGGATAAATCAAAGAGGTTTTACTAATATTATTCTGTGCAATGCTCCCATTGGGTTTGACGTCTGAAACGGTTTTTTCTAGGTTTGATAAATCCCGCCATAATGGCCAAAGCCAAAATGCAATAACGCCCCCTAACAACACGAAAAAAATAACGCTGTAAAGTATAAATTGCCCTGAGTTTGGCCTGTTAATCTGCAATGATATTTCTAGAAGCTGAGTATTTGCATCTAGTATGTAAATTTGCTCAGTAATGTTTGAGTCACTGAGTACGATTGCTTGGCCATTATGTAATTTTTTTAAATCATTATCTGACCATGCAATATCTGCTAGATTGAGCGTTTGTTGAGTGCCTCCCAAGCTTTGAATAAAACTAGGTATATCCACGTTTTGCTGCATGGCAGCTTCAAATACAGGGCCTAATAGTTGAGCATTGGTTGATTCTGACTGAGTAAAAAACACTCGCTCAAGGCCAGCGCTCAAACCCACTAACGATAATGCAATAATGAGATATAAACTGATGAATAGGCGCGCCATTAAGCTTAATCGTCCCACGCATCTGCGACAAAAAAGAATCCCTTGCCCCAAATGGTTTTTATTCTGTAAGGATGTTGGCTGTTGTCTTGTAGTTTTTTACGTAAACGGGAAATACGCACATCTGCACTGCGATCTAGTCCATCATATTCACGACCAATAACTTCCCTATACAAGGTCGTTCGGTCGACTAAAACTGAAGGGTTTTCTGCCAACTTCCATAACATGTCAAATTCGTGGCTAGTTAATTGTACATCCTCACCTTTTAGGTGTGCCGAACGTGTTGAACGGTCAATAGTGAGTTGCCCATACTGTAATCTCTGTAGTGAATTATTCGATGCGACAGAATCAGTGTTTCGACGTAATAGCGCGTTGATCCGAGCCAGTAAAACCCTTGGTTCAACAGGTTTGATGATGTAATCATCGGCGCCAATCTCTAAGCCAAAAACCTGATCGAAATCATCATTTTTTGCGGTCATAAATAGTAATGGGCCGGGATAATAAGGTCTCACTTTTTGGCACAAAGAAAAACCGTTTTCACCTGGCAACATTACGTCTAGAAGCAATATATCAGGTGGCGAAGTTTGCACGTGTTGAAGTAAGTTTTCACCACTGCTAAGGCGATGAACTATAAAGTCGTTTTCGGTTAAATATTGGCAAATTAAACTACTTAGACGTTCGTCATCTTCGACTAGTAATACTTGTTTCATCAAAAAAGACTCCATGGTGGGCGAATTCGTCTGCGTTGGGAGGTGGATTTGGGATATTTGATCAGTAAATGTTTAGAAAGTAGGACTTTCTGTGATTTGTTTTTCAACTCAAGTAGCGCGTCTTGTTGAATCGCTATAGATATTTCTTTTGGAAAATATGCCAATCGTGAACAAGTTAATAATTGGCCGTCGAGAAAAAGACAAAGTTGTTCTGAAGGCATATTTTCTGTTTCAATATTGAGGTTAAGCTGACATTCGTCCCCCCTTTTTTGTGCAATACATACACTGGGTTGTAATGTCCACGCAGGCGGTTGTGCAGCAACCTGATTACAAAAAAAGATACTGCAAAATAATACTATTACTCTCAATTCCATTTCCTGCTAAAAACGATACGCTACACCTAAGAAAACATTACCAATATAATTTTGTTCTACCAGAGGACTGTTTGTTAACGAGTTTGGTAGTTTACGGTAGCCAAAATTTGCTAACCATGACCAGTTTTCATTAATAGGTTTTTGCACATTGACCGACAGATAAGTTTGCCAACCTGATTTACCACTAAAGTAAAATTCAGAGAATGGGCTGTCTCTTTGTGACACACCGTAATAATAGTCAATCAAACGTGAACTTTTCCAATCTGTGCCAATACGTATTCCTAATCTAAAGCTCTGCCATAGCCATCTATGACTGTATTCGAGTAATACCTGCTGACCTTTATGCACATTGCTAACATCTTGTTGTATCGCTAATTGCCATTCACCATTGGAAAAAAAATAATGGCCACGGATCCCGCCGTTAATAGCCCACTTTCGATTTGCTATGTCGTCGATAGATAGTTTGGGCTGGTTAGCCTTTATATCTTCGACTGGTGACGCCGTAAACACGGGCTCTGCAGGCGCGAAGCCTTCTGTAGGAAAGAGTATGTTGGCTGGGTGTACAAAACTAAAAAAAGCCGTTTCACGATCAAGTTGTAGAAATGTTTCAAATGCAAATTGGCTTTGGTTTATCCATTGATATCCAAGTTCGCCATTATCAAAATAGGCTTTTTCTGCATACCAAGCGATATCAGGCAAGATCACCAAGGGAATATTGTCGCCATCTACCAGTGGATTGGTTCTAACGCCTACACCTAATGCTATACCAAGATGCCAGTTACTTTTTTCAACGCATGTTTCATCACTAGAGCAAGCTAGTAATGTGCCCGAGACAAACATAGATAACAAAATGAGCAAACGAAAAAACACAGTGTACAAATACAAACCCCTTAATATCTATAATATGCGTAGCCTAGCAGAGTTTTTGCTGTGCTTGTCATAGGGTTACAATTATTCACAATTAGATTCAAATTGGCGCATAAATAATTGGTTGAATTAACTACACTAGCTTACATCATTACATAAAAGGCGTATTTGAATATGTTTCAACCTAAAAGAAACAATATTGGTGATTTGCTGTGTTTGGCTATCATTCTGATGCTGGTTTTTGTCTTAGCGGCTTGTTCAGATAATACTCAGCCAGATATTACTGAACAAGTAATTGAAAGACCTACTGAGCCTCCTTTGCTTAATTCTGCTACTTCCTTTGATGGGCCACTCGTTAAGGCTGGGAAACAATCTGTTAGTCGTTTTATTAAAAATGGTATTTATTCGGCAGCATTTGATTATGCCAATACTTATAAAGAAGGAGTGGTTGAACCAACAGAGAGCCAAGATAGTGCAAGTGCAGACTTTTCTACTACCAATACTCAAGAGTTAGGGGTCGATGAAGCAGACCGTATAGAATATGACGGAGATATACTGTATTTAGCTGCCTATGCCCAATGGACAGAGGAAAAAAACTATCAGTCAAGAGTGAGAGTGTTAGAAAGACAAAATGATTTCTCATTAAGTTCAGTCGCCGAATTACCTCTTTCAGATGAAAACTCAAATATAGAGGGTATGTATCAACATAATGATAAATTGGCGGTGTTAAGCACCAATACTCAAATTTATACCTATGAAACCCTTTCTTTTGCACCATCCCCTTGGTTGCCTAATGATCAAAAACTGAGTGTCGATATTTACGACACTTCTGTGCCGAGTAACCCGAGTGTCGTGAGTAACATCAAAATTGATGGTGCTATTGTATCGAGTCGACGGATTGATGATGACTTGTATATAGTGACCAGTTATACCGCTTATATTGAGGGCCTCAATCCTAATGCCGTCACAGAAGAAGAGTTGTTGGCAAATTATTTGGCTATTTTGGACACTCCAGATTCTCAGATTATGCCCAAAGTTTATCAAAATGATGATGAAGGCACGCCTTTAAATTCAACTGAAGACTGTGTCATCCCGGCTCAAGCAACTGATAAGGATGGGTATGCCCATCTTTTGACCGTCAGCAGAATTAACTTAGCTGCCCCTAGTGATATTCACTCGAGTTGCATTAGTTCGGTGGCAAGTATGTTGTATATGTCCGATGCGAACCTGTATCTAAGCTCAACGGTAGATAATCAAACTGTCTTACATAAAGTGTCGCTAGACTCTGATTTGACCTATCAGGCATCAGGCAAGATTAGTGGCATTATTGGATGGCGAGGGTCGCCTAATCTGCGTCTAAGCGAAAAAGATAATAATTTACGCATAGTAACCAGCGATTACAGCACAGGAGAGCCTGAACATAGACTTTCAATCTTGAATCAGCAGGGCAGTGAGTTGGCTATCTTAGCCAGTTTGCCGAATGAAACGCACCCTGAACCTATAGGCAAGCCTGGTGAAGACATTTATGCGGTACGATTTATGGGAGACAAAGGTTACATAGTCACCTTCGAAAGAATAGACCCTCTGTATGTAGTTGATTTAGCCAATCCCAGTGACCCGAAGGTGTTAGGCTCGTTAGAAATCCCTGGTTTTTCGAGTTATTTACACCCATTAGATAACGGCTACCTTCTCGGAATAGGCCAACAAGTTAACGTCAATAATATCCCTCTTGATGGAGACGTTGCTGAAGAACCCGTGACTGAAGAAGGTATGAAAATTAGTTTGTTTAATGTGTCTGACCCTGCGAACCCGGTTGAAGTTAATAGCATTGTTAAACCCAACAGTTACACCCCCGTTGAATATGACTACCGTGTTTTATCTGTGTTAAATAACAATGGTAGTTATCAATTTGCTTTACCTATTGAAAGCTGGAACTTGCCTTCTGATGGATTTGCACGTTTTTGGGCGCCGACTAATAGTTTAATCTTGCTTGAAGTCGATACCACATCTAACAGTCCAGATTTAATTCAAAGGAGTGAAGTGCTACCAGACATGAGTGAGCAACCTTATACATCTGGATGGCAGGACAGAAGTGTTATCCATGGTGAAAACGTTTATTACATTCATGGTAATAACGTGTGGCATACCACTTGGACTGAAGATGCCAAAGTATTCGGGCCTTTTTAATCAGTGTTAACGATCTAGTTTTTGCGTTTTTTGATGGCTTGACCCAAGTCGTCATCCAAGGTCGGTGAAAACCGGCCTTTTTTTATTGTTTGTAACTTATTTGCTCAGATTCAGTATATATTCATGTATCAGAGCAATACTGGGGTACACCTTAACGAGGGGTTATTATGAAAATTTTATTTAAATTTATTATTTCAGCAGTGGCATTAGGTTTATCTAGTCAAATAGTGGCCCAAGAAAAGGTTGAAATTGAGTGGGACAAACCTGAAAAATACCGAGATGTTAGACCGAGTAATGAGTCACGTAAAAGGTTTAGAGAAGCGACCTTTAAACGTATCAATGAATATATGAATGAATTGGCGATGGAATTGCCAGAGAATAAAAGATTACTCATGAAAGTAACTGATCTTGATTTAGCCGGTCAAGTTTGGCCTGCCTCCCACATTGGTTTGGGGCACAGTGCATCTGATGTGCGAATTATTAAGAGTATCGATATACCACGGATTAAATTTAGTTATCAGCTGTTAGATGAGTCTGGTCAAGTGTTACAACAAGCAGAGGTTAAACTCAAAGATATGTCTTTTCTCGACCGCAGCAATCACTTTTTTAAGAGTGAATCTTTGCGTTATGAAAAGAACATGCTGAAACGTTGGTTTGATGATGAGTTCGAATCGCAAAAAAGTGCAAAATAAAAATGATAAAAAGTCGACTATTCCAACGGAATAGTCGAAGAATAAAGACTATATGATTGTTTGCCTGCTTTTTTAGCATTGTACAGGGCTGAATCGGCGTGATTAATCAGTGCTTCTGGCGTTAATATAGCATTGGGCTGTGACGTAGCAATGCCAATGCTTATAGTCACGTAATCCGCTACGTTGCTGTATTCATGTGGTAGTGCTTTGTTTTTTAGTTGTTCAATAATGTGTGTTGCAATGTCCTGTGCCCCTTTTGAATCAGTATTTGGCAGTACACAAACAAATTCTTCTCCTCCAAACCTGGCAACAAAGTCGCTTTCTCTTTGCAGTGAATCAGAAATAACCTTAGAGACATCCTTTAAACATTGATCGCCTCTTAAGTGACCATAATTATCGTTATACAATTTGAAACAATCTATATCCATGAGTAATAAGGAGATACTAGATTTTTGCCTAACAGATAATTCAATATCATGTTTTAAGCGGATGTCTAAAGCTCTTCGGTTAGCTATGCTAGTTAGCCCGTCTAACATGGATAATTGTTCAAGTTTTTGTTTTTGTATCTCAATTGTTTGGGTGAATTCTTTGAAAGCTTCAGCTAAATCGGTTATTTCGTCGTTACCATCCAATATAGTTTGATATTCAGATCCTTGAGTTTTGTTGCGAACTATTTGGTTGAAAATACGGATCCTTTTAAGTACTCGTTGTTGAAATAATATGACGATTATTAGCAGAAAAACGACACCACCAATCAAAATGAATCTTATCAGGTGCGTTTGTTTTTTCATTTCTGTAACAGACAGGGCAACCTGACTAGTAATGTTTTTTTCAGTCTCGTTGGTAACAAACCCCAACTGCGCAACGTAATCTTCAATTAAGTTATGTACAAAATTTTCTCGGCCAATGGCCCTACCTTCCAAGCGAAGCGATTTTATTTTTAACGCTTCCAGTCCATTCTCACTAAACAGTAATGATTTAAACTGCTTAGTTAATTGATTTCTAACTGTCTGATTCTGTTCTTTGGAAGAAATGACGTCTAATTCATTAAGCTGCTCACTTAATTGATTAAACAAAAACCTCACACGTTGCAGCTTTTTCTCATTTAATGCTCTGCCAACATTCACTGAAGCTTGCGAAAATCCAAGTACCCAAGAGGAAGAACTGGGGTTTTCAAAACTTACAGACTGAACGTTCAGTCTATACATTTTGGTCGTTAATAATTCGATATTATTGTTAGTTATCAGGCGGTCTTCTATCAAAGCAGATAATTCATCTAGTTCTATAGCTATTGTGTTTAACTGGGTATCTAAAAATTCATTTTCGAAAATTTCATCGGCGGCCTTACGAATATTAACTAAGTTAGTTTGGAGTTGTTTTTCGGCTAAACGTTTTGACGCATTTGATGTCGCTTTTGATAGAAACTCAGTTGATTCTAAGAGTTTGGCTGATTGACTATAGAGCTGACTAATTCGTATTAGATTGGGTAAAGATTTATCAGATACATCTGTCAGTGTTGATTCAAAACTAAGCAAACGTGTAAAAGTAAAATAACTAAGTAAAATAAAGACAAACAATATCCCTATTAAACCCGCACTAAATACCTTAACAAGTGAAACACGAGCCCCTTTTTTTGCAGTTGATACAGTCATTGAGTCACCTGCTTAATTCTTGATTCAATTTTAGGAAAAATAGTTTTTTGCTGTTGTATCACACGGATCACAATATCAGACAATAATGGCGATATTTGAGTGAATTTATCATTGTGTAGTGCGTTCACAAATACTTCGTAACCATCCCCTCCATTAGCTAAATAATCAGACGTGGCGACGGTATAATCTTGTTGAGGCTTTAATTCTTTTCCATTGACGAGTAACGTTTTTATTCGATTACCAGCAGGTTCTTCAAGGGAATAAGTAAAAAATATACCTGAAACATGCAAAAATTTGCCTTTCGCATTTTCGACTTCACTGACACTATTTTCTAATGCTTGTTTTAATTGTGCTCCTGTCAAAGTCAAGACTGCCACATGTGCTCTAAAAGGTAACTCAGTGGCTATGTCTCTGCGGCTTATGATAGCTCCTTTTGTATAACTTTTATCACCACGGATTATTCCTCCATTGACTAAACCAACGTCTGTTTTAGCATAGTCTTTTAGTGCGTCAGCTATAAAATTTCCAAAAGGCATCTCTTTCGTTCGAACTAGACTTCTGGTTGTATGTATTTCAGTACCAAAAAAACCAATTTTTTGATCCAGTAGTCTATTCAGCCTTTGATTATATTCGTCAACCAATAATGAAGTGGTTGGTATCGAGGGCAAATTTGAGTAATAAATTTTCGGTGTATCAATCGTCAGGTTTTTCACTTGGTTGTTAGTATTCCAATTCATTTTAAGTAACATGAATGGCTCTTTGTACGAAATTGAATAGACTTTGTTTTGTTGAAGCTGGTCGATGCTAATTTGGCCTGTTGGCCTTACTCTCAATGCAAAGTCTATTTGTTTTTCAGTTATGAGAGTTTGGTAATAATCCCTTTCTTTTGAGTAAACCAAGACCACTAATTCGGCGCCTTGTTTCTTAAGAGCGGCAATGTGATCCTGAATAACCTGTCGAGGTTCAAATACATTGACTCTTTTAAGCAGATACTCCTCCACTACCTCTTCGTCTAGAATCGAAATAAAACCCACTTTTGTGTTATCTTTTTCGACTAATAAACTGGATAAAATGCCTTCTAGATTACCTCTAATCATTGGGTCATAAAGGTTACTGCTGACTATTGGAAAGGCCGCCTCATAAGAACGCAACGTGAGCTCATCTTCGAAATAGCTAAATTCTCGTTTGGTGAGGGTCATTAAATCAGGTTCTAAGGTATTTAGAATATCAATGATGTGCGAACCTCGGTCTAAACTGGACAAAGGACTTGGCCCTAAACTACCCCCAGCAAATGTAAATATAGTCGGGGTGTCTTGTCTTCTCATTTCTTCTAGTAAGCCTGCTAGGCCTGCGTAAGTGCCATAGGTATGTACACCAATGTCTGGCATGTTACCGGCAAATACTAAGGTTAATTGTTTTTCAGTTGTTGAAGAAGCACTTAACAGCGTACTCAACAAAAGTGCATGCAGGACAATTAAAAGTCGAAAACTCTTGGCCAATTTTTCATTTCCTTTAAAAAATAAACGATTCTTTGCAACATTACTTCTTTAGCAAAGGAGGTGTTAGCATTCTTGATAACAGCTCCTTTGCTCAACCTTATATTTTATAAAGATTCAATGCTAACGCTTTGCTCCTGCAGTTTGCTAATTTGCATAGTAAAATCAGCAAGCTTAGCTTTTTCCTTATCAATGACTGCTTCTGGTGCATTACTTACAAACTTTTCATTTGCAAGTTTGCCTTGTGTACGCGCAAAGTCTTTTTCTAGTTTATCAAGTGCTTTAGCAATTCTGGCTAATTCAGCATCTTTATCAATTAAGCCAGCCATGGGGATCATAATTTCAAGTGAGCCTAATAACGATGTAGCACAAGCTGGTGCTTGCTCTCCTTCAGTTAATACTGTCACCGTTTCTAGCTTGGCAATTGAGTGTAAGAACATCGTATTTTCTTCAAGTCGTCTGATGTCTTCATTAGATGTATTACGCAGTAAGACCGATAAAGGTTTACTTGGTGCAATGTCCATTTCGCCACGGATAGTGCGAATGGATAATACAAAACCTTTCACCCACTCTAAATCTTCCATCGCCGCAAGATCAACCTTGTCACTTTCATATTCAGGGTAGGCCTGATTCATAATAGTGGCAGAATGACAGTTAGCCACAGAGGACACATCTTGCCAAATAGTTTCAGTGATAAACGGCATGATTGGATGCATTAGTCGAAGTAAAGACTCCAAGACTGTGACAAGAGTATGCCTTGTACCACGCTGTTGTTCTTCGTTTCCTTGCAACAATACTGGTTTGGTTAATTCAATATACCAACCGCAAAACTGATCCCAGGTGAATTCGTATAATGTATGTGCGGCAATATCAAAACGGTAGGTATCCATAGCTCCGCGATAGGCTTTTACGGTGTTTTGGTATTGCCCCATGATCCACTTGTCGGCAAGTGAAAAGGTCATATTGGGATTTGATTTAAACCCGCAATCAAACTCTTGGGTATTCATCAATACAAAGTTACTGGCATTCCATAATTTGTTACAGAAATTTCTGTAGCCTTCTAGACGTTTCATATCCCAATTGATATCACGTCCGGTAGAGGCAAGCGCCGCTAGAGTAAAACGTAATGCATCTGTTCCGTGGGATTCAATACCGTCAGGGAATTGCTTCGCAGTTTGTTTCTTGATTTTTTCAGCCATTTTCGGCTGCATCATACTACCGGTACGTTTTTCAAGTAAATCTTCGAGAGAAATACCGTCGATCATATCCAATGGATCGATTACGTTACCTTTAGATTTAGACATTTTATTGCCATCATCGTCACGGATCAGCCCTGTTACATAGACTGTTTTAAAAGGCACTTGTGGTTTGCCATTTTCATCTTTAACAAAATGCATAGTCATCATTATCATTCTGGCTACCCAGAAGAAAATAATGTCAAAACCAGTCACCAACACATCACTGGGATGGAAGGTTTTTAAGTCTTCAGTATTTTCAGGCCAACCTAAGGTAGAAAATGTCCAGAGCGCAGATGAGAACCAAGTATCCAATACATCCTCATCTTGTCTTAGAGCAATATCTTCGGCTAAGCCATGTTCTGCACGTACTTCTGCTTCATCGCGGCCCACATAAACATTTCCTTGTTCGTCATACCAAGCTGGTATTCTGTGGCCCCACCATAATTGACGTGATATACACCAGTCTTGAATATCATTCATCCAAGAGAAGTACATGTTCTCGTATTGTTTAGGCACAAATTCAATTTCGCCATTGGTGACTGCGTCGGCGGCTACTTTGGCTAACGGTGCTGCGCGCACATACCATTGGTCAGTCAACATGGGTTCAATTACCACTCCGCCTCTGTCGCCGTAAGGTACAGTCAGATCGTGGTCTTTTATTTCCCCTAATAAGCCTATTTCATCAAACTTAGCGACTATGGCTTTACGGGCGGCAAAACGGTCTAAATTTTGAAATTCTTCAGGTAAAACTGAACTCAGTGCATCACTTGCTTCACCGTTGGTATCGAATATTTCAGCTTGTTGACGAATTTCACCAGAAAAAGTCAAAATATTGATCATCGGTAATTGATGACGTTTACCTACTTCATAATCGTTGAAATCATGGGCTGGAGTGATTTTCACGCAACCCGTGCCTTTTTCCATATCCGCATGTTCGTCACCCACAATAGGAATACGACGATCGACTAAAGGTAAATCAATAAATTTACCAATTAGGTCTTTGTATCTAGGATCTTCTGGGTTAACCGCTACGCCAGTATCACCTAACATGGTTTCGGGTCTAGTTGTGGCTACTACTAGGTAGTCCTTACCATCTGAAGTTTTTACCCCGTCAGCTAATGGATAACGGAAGTGCCACATATGGCCTTTTTTATCTTTGTTTTCGACTTCTAAATCAGATATTGCAGTGTGTAATTTGGGATCCCAATTAACCAGTCGTTTACCGCGATAGATTAAGTCTTCTGAATGTAGGCGGACAAATACTTCATTTACTGCATTGGAAAGCCCTTTGTCCATGGTGAAACGTTCACGATCCCAATCGACTGAGGCACCCAAGCGGCGCATTTGATTGGTAATAGTATTACCTGACTCGGCTTTCCAATCCCAAATTTTATCGATAAAGGCTTGGCGTCCTAACTCCTTGCGAGTAGGACCATTTTCTGCGGCTAATTTACGCTCTACGACCATTTGAGTTGCGATACCTGCATGGTCGGTGCCCACTTGCCACAAGGTATTATTCCCAGACATTCGTTTGTATCTGGTTAAAGTATCCATAATAGTTTGTTGAAACGCATGGCCCATATGTAGGCTGCCTGTTACGTTTGGCGGTGGGATCATGATGCTGTAAGGCACGCCTTCACCAGAAGGTTTAAATTGTCCGCTGTCTTCCCATTTTTGGTATATGTCGCGTTCTATATTTTGTGGATTAAATGTCTTATCCATTGTTTTGTGTCTCATTAATGCTTGAGGCGGGCAGGGTATCTAGGTGATTGCCTGCCGCTCTATATTGTTTATATCGTTCTCTGGCCTGTGGTTTGAGTTGCTCTTTTGCAGGCACAAAATCAATGACTTGTCTAAATCGTTGATGGAAATCAGGGATGTTTTCGGTCAAATTAATCAATATTGGACGATTAAATTGTTTGGGTGTTTGCCAACATATTTCAACTGGAGCACCGCCAGCTG
Source organism: uncultured Paraglaciecola sp. (assembly GCF_913020055.1). Taxonomy (GTDB): domain Bacteria; phylum Pseudomonadota; class Gammaproteobacteria; order Enterobacterales; family Alteromonadaceae; genus Paraglaciecola. Next base: position 48,080 of record NZ_CAJWCF010000016.1, read on the forward strand.
GGCCTTCTCCAGTCAAGTTGTGCGGGACAAACGCATCGTTTGGCAACTGCCATAACAACTCATCAAATTGCTCCGCTTGTTTTTGATCTTGGCAATACACTAAACATTTTTGTTTTTGTCGATAACTGCGGGTCGCCAACAAACAAGCCAGCGCAAAGTGCGCTGGCTGTTGGTGTGTGTCGTCTGTTTCATCAAGCAGATAAAACGTTACATTTGACATATACGAAGTGGTTCCTAATAGGCCAGATTAATCTTCTGTTTCAATACCTGCTCGGTTCATTAAGAACTGAGATAACATAGGTACAGGTCGACCGGTTGACCCTTTGTTTTTACCGCCAACCCAAGCTGTACCCGCAATATCCATGTGGGCCCAGTTATATTTTCGAGTAAAACGAGATAAGAAGCAGGCCGCAGTAATAGTGCCAGCAGGACGACCACCGAGGTTACTCATATCGGCAAAAGGACTTTCGATTTGGTCTTGGTATTCATCCCATAAAGGTAAACGCCAAGCTTTATCACCACTTTGTTCAGAAGCATTGATCAACTCATGAGCAAGAGGATTATGGTTACTCAACACGGCAGAGGCATGTTTACCTAAAGCCACTACACAAGCACCGGTCAATGTAGCAACATCCACAACCAATTCTGGATCAAAACGTTCTACATAAGTTAATGCGTCACATAATACTAAACGGCCTTCGGCATCGGTATTAAGCACTTCAACTGTTTGACCAGACATGGTTGTTAAAATATCACCAGGGCGATATGCGTTGGCATCGGGCATGTTTTCACACCCAGCGAGAATACCGACAATATTAATCGGTAGGTTTAGTGCACTGATAGTATGCATTGCACCTAATACGCCAGCTGCACCACCCATGTCATATTTCATTTCATCCATGGCTTCACCAGGTTTAATAGAAATACCACCGGAATCGAATGTGAGCCCTTTACCGACTAATACGATAGGAGCTTGTCCAGATGGACCACCTTTGTGTTCCATGATGGTCATGATTGACTCATTTACCGAACCACGGCCCACGGCTAAGTAGGAGTGCATGCCTAACTCATCCATTTGTTTCTCATTCACTGAGCTCACGTGCAGATTGTCGTAAACTGCAGCAAAACCCTCAGCTTGCTCAAGAAGATATTTAGGGTTACAGATGTTGGGTGGCATATTCGCCACATCTTTTGCCGTTTTAACACCCTGGGCAACGGCTAATCCATGCTCAAGTGCACGTTCACCAATTGGTAACTCGCGGCGTGTAGGCACATTAAAAACGATTTTTCGCAATGGTCGGCGTAGTTCGCCTTTTTTAGTTTTAAGTTGTAAAAACGTATAAAGAGAGTCTTGCGTGGCTTCTACTGCCTGACGCACTTTCCAATAAGTGTCGCGACCCTTAACGTGTAATTCGGTTAAGAAACTCACAGCTTCCATTGACCCTGTTTCATTCAGGGTCTTTATGGTTTTAGAGATAATTTGTTTGTATTGGCGTTCGTCTAATTCGCGTTCTTTGCCACATCCAACTAATAATACTCGCTCACTTAATATATTAGGCACGTGATGAAGTAGTAACATTTGACCAGCTTGGCCTTCTAAATCGCCTCTTCTCAGTAGGTTGCTAATATAACCTTCACTGATAATATCCAGCTGTTCGGCGACAGATGTTAGGCGTCTAGGCTCAAATACACCTACAACAATACAGGCGCTACGTTGCTTTTCTGGACTGCCACTTTTTACGCTAAATTCCACTTTGAATCCTCGTCATATGATGAGTAATACTGCAGCCATTCGCCCTTTTAATTAATAATCGAAAGGTGATATTGGGTTATGCAGCTATATTATTGTAAGATTAACTTTAGCCGGACATAATCTGTAAATAGGATCTTGGCTAAGTGCTTTAAAAACGCACACTTTATAAATTAAACTTGTGAAAACGTTAAGTTTACTTAAAATTTCCCATAGTGCCACTAAAAATACTACTTTCCCTTGGATGTGTTGTGCTGATTTTTCGCTATTTAATGAAAGAAACATTGAAGTCTCAAGTGGCAATTTTTTTGCTGTTGATGGCTATTTTTGTTACACAAAAATTTGTTAGAGTCCTAGCTGATGCCTCAGAAGGTGAAATCCCTGCTGGCTTGGTACTAGGATTTTTGGCTTTACATATGCCCGTTTTAGCGTCGCTTGTTTTGCCACTTAGTCTCTTTTTGGGGATAATGTTGGCACATGGCCGTTTGTACGTAGATAGCGAAATGAGCGTGATGCGAGCATGTGGTATTAGCGAATGGTATATCACCCGAGTGATGTTGATTTTAGCACTGTTTATGTCTTTGTTAACGGCTGGCTTAACTATGTGGTTAACACCTCTATCTATTGAAAGTACTTATCAACTAGAGGAAAAAGTCGGTGCTCAAAGTAGCTTAACAAGTTTGATCCCAGGACGTTTCCAGCAAACGGTCAATCAGCAAGCGGTCATATTTGTACATGATATCGATAATGGCCCAACACCCTTAAGAAAAGTCTTTCTCGCACAAAGAGACAGTGACTCAGATTCTGAAAACGTGCGTATTGTCTACGCCAACAGTGGTGGGATTGAAGAGCAAGCCAATGGCGCACAGAAACTGATACTTAACCAAGGCAAACAATATGAGGGAAAATTGGGGCGGCAAGATTATCGAGTGGTTGAGTTTGAAGAATATCAAATCCAAATTGCAGAACAACATGCAGAAAGAAAGCGACGAAAACTAAGTGCTTATCCAACCAAAGATTTAATAGCAGATCCGTCTATCGACGCCCTAGCTGAGTTACATTGGCGTATTGCTATTCCTTTATCTTTGCCTTTTTTGGTACTGATTGCTGTGCCCCTTAGTGCGGCTGATCCAAGGCAGGGTCGTTTTGGAAAAATGTTTCCTGCTCTGATGTTATATCTTGGCTACTTTATGCTGCTCATGGCAGGGCGGAAGGCTTTAGAAGATGGCAATATTCCGTCTCAACTAGGGTTGTGGTGGGTGCATGCGGTGCTGCTATCTATTGGAGCGGCCTTGTTGCTTAAAGGTAGGCCCTTGGGCGTAAAACTTCGCGCTCGAATAAAAGGGGACGCCCGTGTTTAAAATATTAGATGTCTACATAGCGAAGACGTTGCTAGCAACAACCGCTTTGAGTTTGAGCGTGTTGGTGGGACTTAGTGCCCTAATTAAATTTATTGAACAAATGAAGCAAGTGGGGCGTGGTAGTTATGATATGGCTGTTGCCGCTATTTATGTCTTGCTTAGTTTACCCAGAGAGCTGGAGCAATTTTTCCCCATGGCCACACTTATTGGTGGATTGATAGGCATGGGGGTTTTGGCTAGCAACAGTGAATTAGTTGTGATGCAAGCTGCGGGTCAAAGTCGTTGGAATATTATCACTTCAGCTATGAAATCAGCATTGTTGATGGTGTTGTTTGTCATGTCGATAGGTGAATGGGTTGCACCCATTACAGAAACAAAAGCCAAAGAAATCCGTACTCAGGCGATTTCAGGCGGGAGTCTATTTGCGTCTGATAAAATAACTTGGGCAAAAGATGGTGACAACTTCGTTAGTATTGGTGAAGTGGTCGATACCTATACTTTGCGCAGAGTGAATGTATATGAGTTTGATGAAAATTTGGTGCTCAGGCAAATTACCACTGCATTACAAGCTAACTACAGTGAAAATGGTTGGCAATTAGAACAAGTTAAGTACACCTTTATTGGCGACGACAGGATCCGTTACGAGCAACTAGAAAACGGTGTGTGGAGATCTACTCTGACGCCAGACAAACTAGGCGTAGTGACGGTGAAGCCTGAAGCTCTGTCGATTAGAGGGTTAGTTGAATATGTCAATTACCGTAATAGTAATAGTCTGGATCCCAGTCGTTACGAGTTAGCCTTTTGGCGAAAAGTACTTCAACCTTTGTCTGTGGGAGTCATGTTGTTGATGGCATTGTCTTTTATTTTTGGCCCTTTACGCAGTGTGACTATGGGCGCACGGGTGATATTAGGGGTGTTGACAGGTTTTGGCTTTTTTGTGAGCAACGAAGTGTTCGGTGCTATAAGTTTGGTTTATCAACTTCCACCATTTTTTGGGGCAGTCTTACCAAGTTTAGTGTTTGCCTCTTTTTCGGTGTATTTTCTTCAAAGGAAAGGTTAACACCATTCCTTTGAAGTACTGGTTTACTTATTCTTGTATCTTTTTCCAAGCTTCATGATGGTTATCTTCTTTGCTTAGTACCAAAATTTCAGTATTGGCAATCCTATCTTGTAATGATTGTTTTGACTTAAAATCGAATAAAACCAGCAAGGTGCCTAAACCACCAAACGAAAAGATTAGACGCAAAAATGCTCTTCTATAGCCAAAAGGTTTATCAGAAGTGCTAAATAAGCGTAATCGCCAAGCCCTCATACCGATAGTTTGACCACCGTTACGCCAAAACCAGAGGAAAAAGCCTACAACCCATAAGGCGACCCAAATTTGTAAGGTAAGTTGATAGCTGTATGAGTGTCGAATCAGATCGCTAAAATGCTCATTACCTTGATTGCCCAATATATTGTTTTCTATTAATAGCAGCATACCTATCAACATAATCATAGCGGCGCACATACCTACAGCAACGGCTACTAATACGTCATATACCATGGCAGCTAACCTACGAAAGAAACTTGCTCGAGAATGTTGAGGGTGTGTAGATTTCACAAATAAGCCTTTAAAAATAAATCAGATGTTATCAGTAAAGTAGACTTAAGATATACTTTGCAGGATCTTAATTTTATTGGTAATAAAAATCTGACCCTGCTTACACATCAGGAATGTTAATAAATGTCCCCCCAGAGGCTTAGAAAATATCCTACATCCATACTTGAGCAGTACTGCTCGTAACATCGAATTAACAAGGTTAAATTTAAAGTAAATGATCATTGGTATTACCAATGGTAAATAATTGGTTGACAGTTGATGGTTGATTGGTTATTTTTGTGTTGTGAGCCTGATTGGTTCGTCATCTTGATAAGACTTTGCGCTATGTCTGTTGGTTGCTAGTTGTTGGTTAAATGTTAATTATCTAGTTAGATTTAGTGGAGAACTTTATGACAATGAAAGGCAAAGTGGCAATAGTTGCTGGTGGCGGAAGAGATATAGGTCGCGCTTGTGCAATCGAATTAGCACAACGTGGTGCTAATGTCGTAATTACTTACCATTCAAGTAAAACTACTGCAGAAAGTGCGGTGGCAGAAATCGAAGCGTTTGGAGGAAAAGCATTAGCCCTTCAGGCTGATTTGACTGACCAAGCAAGCGTTGATGCAACAGTAAAAGTAACACTAGACACTTTCGGTAAAATTGACTGCCTTGTTCATGTTTCTGGTGGTTTACTTGCACGTATTAAAATTGCAGACATGAGTATCGAACATTGGAACAATGTTATGAACTTAAATATGACATCTTTGTTTATGATGTCTAAAGCTTGTATCCCCCATTTAGCTGCAGGTAGCTCAATTGTTACACTTGCGTCTCAAGCAGGTCGTGATGGCGGCGGTGGCGGAGCAGTTGCCTATGCAAGCTCTAAAGGGTCTGTCATGACCTTCACTCGTGGCTTAGCTAAAGAGCTTGGCCCTGATATTCGCGTAAATGGTGTATGCCCTGGAATAATCGATACCGGATTCCACGATACTTTCACTCCTGCAGCAGTGCGTACTGTAGTTGCTGGTAATACTTGTTTAAAAAGAGAAGGTAGTTCAGAAGAAGTAGCTAAACTGGTTGGTTTCTTAGCTTCTGATGAATCTTCATATATGACTGGTAACAATATTGATATTAATGGCGGAATGCTTTTCTCTTAATTGAGGCCATTAATCATTAATTAACCTGAATCCTGTTTAAGAAATTGAACTAAATGCCTGTTCCAAGATCCGATCTTTCGACCAAGAGAGACCAATC